>JAJFUH010000028.1 GCA_021372535.1 bacterium | reverse complement strand
GGGAAGCCTTTGACAGCTATCACACCCTCACGTTCGTCGCTGTAACTGTTGAAGGCGACATCCACTTCCTTGAAGAGGCGCACACCGGAAGTATCCCCGTCCGTACTGAACGGACAGAACGCCACCGTATATGCGCCGATATCACGTGCCCGGCGGGCCACACTGATTTCAAGGGCATTATCGGATGTAAACGCCCCTATCAATACGATGTCGGAATCGCGGAGGTCATCCGCCCTCTTCTCGTACTGATCAGCGATCATCGAGCTTGATGCACATACATAGGCATCATTGACAAACATGTTCCGTGCGCCATCGTACGATTCCACATCCTGCGGGTGACCGTAAACGAGAAGGCGGGCTTTTCTTTCGAGCACACGGTCGGCCCACTGTCCGGCAACCCAGTCGATCTTCGGGCGGTCGGTGCCGATCATCAGGAAACGGTCATATGCCATATCGAGATACTGTTCCGCGGGTTCGGTGTCCGAACCCTTCCCCTTCGTTCCGATGAGATTCGCCAGAACGGCTGTACACGCCCAGTACACGAGAAACTGGGTAATGCCGCTCGAAGGGCAAAGCTTGAAATGAGGAATCTGAGGAGCCGATACGAGCCCGTTGTCCCACGGCACCTGGCTGTCTATCACAAGGTCGGAAACTTCCTCGATTGATTCTTTTACCCAATCCGGCCTGAGACCATCCGGGGGCGTTTTATAGAATCTGTAGTAGTTGTTCGTGACACCGACCACGTACACGCCGCGCTTGCGAACCTCGATGGTTCCGGGATCGATGCGGTCGGTTATGAGGAAATCCCCCGCCTTCATGGCATCAAACTCTTCTTTGGTGGGAGTTATACCGCACTGGGGAAGCACCCAGGGCTGCCCGGGACGGTCCCTGCTTCCGGCAAACATGGAATAGTGACCATACACCACGTGGGAGTAAATACTACCGCCTTTACTCTTGAGTTCGTAGGCTTTTTGCATCGCCCGGGAGATGTTCTCTATCTGGGTATCCCGTATGCCCTTCGTAATACCGAGTATACCCTCGTAATATTGATCCATGAAGCATAATTCCTGGGGCTCGAAATCCCTCACGAATTCAGTCTGATAACCGCGGGCTGACGGAGCTTTGACAAGTCCTGCAGCAGTTCCGAGACCGAGCGATGCCGAACCCGTAATAAAACCACGTCGTGACAGTGTTTTCATCGGTTCTACCATAGTATACGTGAAAGGTGGAAAACTCTTATATGTTTTAAGCCTGGGTTATTCATGAAAATTTATACCACAAAGGCACAAAGACACAAATAGATATAAGATATTATTTATAAATTGATTTATGTAAATGCGCAAAACGGATATTTACCATTATGCAAGGGCAATTCATGAATTGCCCCTACGCCGACATAATCCGCAAAAATCCGCGTTCAATTCTTTGTTGTTAACACGTTTATCGATAATTCCTGATCAATATCCCCGCTTGAGGTAATAGGGGTTTGCCAGCTTGTCATACTCCTGGCCATCCCGCTCATGGTATCCCTGCCAGAAATAGGGCATCTCGCCGCGGCGCACCATATGGTCGGTCCATTGCGCCATGAGCAGCCAGTGGACAAAATTCCCGGCCACTCCGGTCAGCGGGCTCACTTTTTTCCCGAAATTTTTGACCGCGATCACCCCTTCGCTTTCATCGCAGTAGGTATTGAATGCGGCATCGACCTCCTTGAACAGGCGAATCCCCGAGGAATCGCCATCGGTCGCAAACGGTCCGAAGGAAACGACATACGCGCCGGCTTTACGGGCCTGACGGGCAACGTTGATCTCATCGGCATTGTCGGAGGTTATGGCGCCTATGAGCACGATGTCGCCGGGCTTGAGCTCGTTCGCTTTGGTCTCGTACTGGTCGGCGATCATTGCTCCCGAGGCGACGATGCATGCCTCGTTCACGAACATGTTCTTCGTTCCCAGGTACGGTTCCACTTTCTGTGGATGACCGTACACGAGCAGGCGGGCTTTTTCCCCGAGAACGAGGTCTGCCCATTTTCCGGCAACGCGGTCGACCTTGGGCAGATCGGTGCCGATCATCCGGAAACGGTCATACGCCAGATCGAGGTACTGTTTTGCCGCATCAGCACCCGAATCCTTACCCTTCGAACCGATGAGAGTCGCAAGAGCCGCCGTACATGCCCAGTACACGAGAAACTGTGAAATGCCGCTCGAAGGGATGATCCTGAACTGCGGAAGCTGGGGAGCCGCGATAAGCCCGTTTTCCCAGGGCATCTGGCTGTCGATGACAAGGCTGGAGACATCCTCGATCGACATTTTCATGATTTCCGGGCGAAGTGCATCGGGCGGCGTCTTGTAGAATTTGATATAATTATTGGTGAGCCCCACGACATAGACGCCACGGTTCTTTGCATCGAGCGTCTCCTGGCTGACACCGTTCGTGATGAGAAAATCCCCCTCTTTCATGGCCGCGAAATCCTCATCCGTTTTCCGGTCGACACGCTGCGGGAGCACATTCGGCTGGCCGGGCAGTTCGGGACTTCCGGCAAACATCGCGAAATGACCGACAAGAACGTGGGAATAGATTTTTCCGCCCTTTTTCTGAAGCTCGTACGCCTTTTCCATGGCCTTGGAAATGTTGTCTATCTGGGTCGTACGGATGCCATCGGCAATTTTCAGGATGCCATCACAATACTGGCGCATGAAACACCGATCCTGGGGGGTGAAATCCTTTGCAAACGACGTTTCCACCGCATGCGCTTTCGAACTGCCGGTTATGGCGGCGGCGCCCAGACCCACAGCGGCTGATCCCGATAAAAATCCCCGTCTCGAAATCTTCTTTTTCATGACATTCTCTTTCTATGGTTTATCGTTTTCGGTTGACTGTAAACAGCGTGTTTCTCTGAACATCGCTTATAGAGCTGATCATTGACGATCTCTATTCATGATGCGATCCCTGTTCGTTCTTTCCCAAAGCAGGTCAATAACCCCGTTTCATGAAATACGGCCGGACAGCGTTGTCATACTCCCTTCCGCCGTTCTCGTGGAAGCCCTGCCAGTAATAGGGCATCTCCCCGCGGAGAGCCATGTGCCATGTCCACTGAGCGGTAAGCATCCAGTGAAGGAGATTACCGGTGAGTCCCGAAACCGGGCAGACCTTTTTGGGGAATCCCTCGGCTGCGATCACTCCCTCACTCTCGCCGCAGAAGGTATTGAAGGCGACATCGACTTCCTTGTACAGGCGGTCGCCGGAAGCGTCCCCATCGGTTGTATAAGGGCAGATCGCGATGGTGTACGCTCCCTTTTTACGGGCGGCGCGGGCGACATCGAGCTCCTGCGGCTGGTTCGACCTCACCGAGCAGACGAGCACGATATCGTTTTCGCGGACTTCCGCCTCGTTGTATGCCTGCGCTATCATCGTGCCCGAAGCAGCCCCGCATGCATCGCTCACAAACATGTTCCCCGAACGGTCGCCATCAATACTGAACGGCTCGCCGTACACAAAAAGCCGCGCATGCTTTTCGAGGACGTAATCGGCCATGGTCGAAGCGACCCGGTCGATCTTGGGACGGTCGGCGCCGACGCAGACGAACCGTTCGAGCACGAGGTCGAGGTACTTTTCAGCGGGTTCGGAGGCCGATCCCTTCCCTTTGGAGCCGACAAGATTCGCCAGCGACGCCGAGCACGCCCAGTAGACGGCGGCTTCGACAGTCCCGGTGGACGGGCAGAGCTTGAACTGCGGAATCTGCGGCGCCGAGACGAGCCCGTTGTTCCATGGAACAAAGCTGTCGATGACAATGTCCGACATCTCCTCCACCGTCATCGCCATCCTGCCCGGCACGAGACCCTCGGGCTTCGTCCGCGAGAACTTGAAATAGTTGTTGGTGACCCCGACCATGAAGACGCCGCGTTCACGGGCTGTTTTCCGCCCCTCATCGACGATGTTGGTGATGAGGAAATCGCCCGGTTTCATGGCATCGACCATCTCCTTCGAGAGCGTGGTATACGACGGGAGCACCCATGGCTGCCCGGGGCGATCCTTGCTTGCATAGTTCCCGCCGAAATGACCGTACACAACGTTTGCATAGAGCGTACCGCCTTTTTTGCTCAGCTCGTACGCCTTTTCCATGGCGCGGGCGATGACGCCGGTCTGGGTGTCACGCTGACCGCGGATTATCTCCATCATCCCGTCATAATACTGCTCCATGAACGGCTTCACACCGCACATACAGCCTTTCGGAGCCGCCGACGCCGCCCCTGATTTTCCGCCGAGCGCCACAGCCGCAGCAGCCGCGAGGGCGGACGATCCTGAAAAGAAACCGCGCCGCGATACGTGTTTTGACATGGTGACCTCCAAAACAGAGTGAATTATTTTTTTATAACGGATGAACAAAATACCTGAACCACGATTTACAGGATTACCGGGATTACCGGGATTAATACAATGGAAAAATCAGGGTAATTCTCTGTTTAATACTGAAAAATCCGGGTTCAAATCCCCTCTGACTACATTATCCCCCCTGCCCTTCGGGCATCCCCCCTTATTAAAGGGGGCGCGGCTTTTCGGGCGTTTTTATCCCCCTTTCTTTTTATAAGGGGGACACGGCGATTCGCCGAGGGGGATCAAATCAGAACCCGAACACTGCAAACCGTTTACGGAAAAACCGGATTAGAATCTATCGTTCATTCTCTCCATACAAATATGTAATGTACTACCGTCCCGTTTCCTCCACAATCGCTATTTCTTCTTCCGTCAGACCGTACAATTCGTACACAAGCGCGTCTATCTGCCGGTCGGTAACATCAATTGGACACTGCGCCGAGGTCTTTTCGTCAGCGTTCAGAGCGGCAAGCGCATCCGGAGGTATTACACAACCGTCACTTCTTCGGTTTGCGTTTCGGAGCGTGAAGTTTCCTGATGGCTTCATCGAAGTCCTTTTCCGCCCTGCTTGGTTTGGCCGCCTCAAGCTTTCTGAATGTCTCAAATTCCGACTCCGCTTTCGCCAGGGCCGCCTCGTGGGAAATCCGACCGGCATGCGACAGTATCTCACGCTCGCTCATCCGCAGAAAATCATCGATTTTGGTAATCCAGTCCGCCATATACATCGGTTTGCGGTTATATGCCTGAAGCTCAGCAAATTCGAGGTAGGCCGTCACAATGCGGTTCAGCGACTCCAACTCTTCCGCCGTAAGGTAGTTCTTCGCCACCACCGCGTCGGTTTTAAGCGGTCGGCTACCCGTCCACGCCGTCAGCCCCATATGCTGTTTTGAGGCATTCGCCCGCTCCGCAATAACCTCCGCCGCCGTCCGGCCATGAGCCGCCCAGTGCATTTTGTTCTGCACTGTGGCAAAGAATTGCCGCGACACCTCCGCGCTCGCATCGTAGTCAATACTCGTCGCGTAAATTTCCAGCACCTTGCGCCAGAAAACCTTTTCCGATGACCGGATATCCCGGATGCGCGCCAGCAGTTCGTCGAAGTAGTTACCGCCGCCGGACTGCCTGAGCCGCTCATCATCCATCGTAAAGCCTTTAATGATGTATTCCCGCAGCCTATTTGTGGCCCAGATGCGGAACTGCGTGCCCCGATGCGACTTGACCCGGTAACCGACAGAAATGATGACATCGAGGTTATAGTGCCGGGTTTCGTAGGTTTTATTATCAGCGGCAGTTATCCGGAATTTCCGGATAACTGATTCCGGCGATAATTCGGCTTCCTCGAATATGTTCCGGATATGTTCGTTAATGGTGCGGACATCCTTTTGGAACAACTCAGCCATTTGTTTTTGCGTTAACCAGACGGTTTCTCCCTCGAACCGGGTTTCGATGCGGACTCGCCCGTCTTCCGTCCGGTAGAGGATAATTTCAGACTGAGGTGAGGATTCGTGATTCTTGTTCATACTATCTCCGGGGAAGCCCCCTTCCGGCTCTTCGCGCCACCTTCCCCCGTCCCGGGGGCAGGTAAAAGACCTCTACACCATGAGCGTCCATGATGGAGCCTCTTCCCTTGCCCTCCATCGGGAGAAAGGGACCGAGGGTCAGGGGGCTTTGTCCTCCACAATCGCTATTTCTTCCTCCGTCAGACCATACAGGTCGTACACAAGCGCGTCTATCTGCCGGTCGGTCATGGTTATTTCCCGCTCTATCCGTGTTTTGTCAGGGGCGGTTTTCGCTTCGGCTGACTGTTTATGAAGGGCAAGCATGGGTCGACAAGAGTAACCTTGAATGGCGAAGTCATAGGAATCGGGTTTATTGTCATATTTAATCAATGGAATAACATATACTTATTCATCACTTTTTTGCTACCCAAAATTGTGAAAAATATATAAAAAGAATTCTTTTATCGTATTCCATCCAGTTACAATAGTTAATAGAAGAATTGCACATGTTAAAAAAATCATCAATTTTTGAATGCGTATATTTGTTTTAGCAACATAATCGTTCGATAACGAAGAAATATTCTGAGAAGTAATATTTATCGCTTGACGAATATTTTTATGCAATTCTTTAAGGTATTCAACTTCATCTATCATTAAGATACAAATATTTTTAAAAAAATCATTTTGGGAAAGCCACAAATTTACAGGTGTGAATTTTAAATATCTTTTATGAAAATTATCTATGTTACAATAATAACCTAATTCCGATGTATAACTTGGTATATTTCTTTCTATTTCAAAAAATGTTTTTTCCATTTGTCTTATTTCGTTAATAGCTATATTGATATGATACAAATTTATTAGTGCTATTGAATCACGTATTTTCGAAAGCTTTGATTCGTAAGCTTTTACAAAGACAAAAAAAGACCACAAACCAATCTCATTTATTAAACTGGTAAGTGCAATAGAAAGTCCCATTGTATTTTTTCCATGTCCACCTAATTTATTTTCATTATTTGAAAATATCTCATTAGAATTCCCAGAAAAATAGAGTCTTGAATAATCATGCTCGTGATACGATGATATTTTAAGCAGTATTCCTGGATAATCTTCATTTTCCAAATAAAGGCAGCATCGTTAAAATCAAGCATTCTTAAGTATTCTGAATCAGTATTAATAAAAGGGATTCCAACATCTAAAGTTGTAAATTCACATGTTGGGAATATACCATCGTACATTCCACTGGAAAACACACCCGGAGCATGTGTAATAAACCATTCATAGCACTTATCATATAGTCCTTTTCTTATGTTTTCAACCTCAATTCGTTTTTGCTGAAGAGGATTAATGTAAGAATATATTCCATTGTTATATTCAACATAGGTCGCATACTTTTTATTCAATGGTTTTTCAAGTATTTGTTCTTTTTCAGAATTTACAAGAAATTGCATCATTAGAATTGTTGTACTTGGAATCAATTGTAGAATTGTACCGAAGGCGCCATCAAATCCATCAGGCATTGGAGCAATTCTATCAATTGACGACGTCTTTTCTCTCTTTATATACTTCAAATTGAACCCCGAACCGAATGAGCTTTGACGATTATCTTTTATCCATTTTGTTACATTGACATTTGGTAAAGCTTTATGAGGTATGTTCCAATTCAACTTTTCTATACATGCCAATAAATTATCAATATGGCTTGGAGGATATAATTCTATTACCCAAATACATCTAATCTTAATCTGTTCATTTACAGGAGGAATAGTTGACTCATTATATCTTTCATCACTATCATCTTGTATCGTTCTTAGACATTCTTGTATTCTTTCTGGAATACTATTGCCTGCTTTTTTATGTAAAAATGAAAAATTCAACATTGCTGGCCTCATTAATATTTATTCTTGTTGTATAAAATTATATCAAAATATAATTGTCCACCCTTTACTTTCCCTCCCCGCTCACACAGCACCCGATTGCGCCGTTATGGAGCGGTTTGTCGAGAACCCTAACCTCGCGGCCGGTCATGTCGCCGAGCATACGGACGACCGCGTGATTGAGCGCCACTCCCCCGGCAAGGAGAATCAGCCCGTCCCCCATGCGGTCGAGGAACGGCAGGAAACGGAGCACGACCGAGCGGTTGACTCCCGCGGCAAGACGCTCCGTCGGCTCGCCTTTCACGATGAGCCCGATAAGCTCGGATTCGCTGAAGATGGCGCAGGTTGTCGAAAGCTGAACCGGGTCGTCGTGATACAAGCCGATCTCATCGAGCGAAATTCCGAGCACCCGCGCCATATTTTCGAGATACCGCCCCGATGATGCGGCGCACTTGTCATTGGTGACAAAATCCCTGATCTCGCCGTTTTCGACCCACATGAGCTTGAAATCCTGCCCGCCGATATCCACGAGGGTGAAATCGGAGAGTCCTGTCTGGAACACGGCGCCGAGGTAGTGGGCGGTGATTTCGGAAATGTTTTCAGCGCCGGTTATCGCCGCAGCCATACGGCCGTAGCCGGTAGCGACCGTGCGTTCGGGAGCCCCGAATCCCAGGGCATCGAGATCGATGCTGAATCCCGCTTCCGACCGCACGCCGAACCGCCGGTAGAACTCGATTGACTCGACCGTATCGGTGAAAGCAACCGCGCCGTCTTTCATGAGCGCGAGCTTGACATTCCTCGACCCGAGATCGACGCCGAGTATGCCGCCGCGGCTGTCAGGGGAGTTCATGTCCCGCATTTTCTTTTTTCCTGTGACTCCGGTTAATGGACTACCCCGTCCCAAGGGCCGAGGTATCAACTGTTTTACACTCACCCCTGTCGCTCCGCGACATCCCCTCTCTCGCACGCGAAAGAGGGGAAAACGCGCATTCCCGATTTTTATGCGCCAATTCTCCTCCCTCGCTTCAGGGAAGAGAGGGAGGCCGGGAGGGTGAGTTCATGCCGGGTGGTACGCACCTTTGAATTCATACCCCGACACAAGCGTCGAGGAATTCTTTTGGTTAATGCATCATGCCTTTTTTCACTCTACGCCCGAGCATCTCGATGAATGCCTGGAGACGGATTTTCGTGCGTTCGTCAACATTGCCCGGCGCTTCGCCCTCGATGGTGAGCACCGGCACTTTAACCTTTTTCCGTATGACGATGTCCTCGATGTGACGGTGGCAGAAGCTCTGGACATAGTGAACGATGCCGTGGACAGAGCGCCGCGCCAGCTCACGGTTGATATAGTCGAGCCGGTGAAACACATCATAGGGATAGGTGTACGCCAGATACTGGTCGACAAGCCCCCCGCCGCGTTCGGGCATGGAGAACTGGCGCTGAATCTCGTTGATCACGAAGCGGGCGCCGTACGCCTCAGCCGCATCGTACAGGTCGTCGATGATGGGCGGGACGCCGATATAGCCGAGGCGGACTGACTCGCCGAAGGGCGTGCGCTTCGATGCCGTGTCGAGCAGGATGCCGAGTTCAGAGGAAAAACGCTCATAATCGCTATTGAAATCGCTCGATGAGACGAGCCAGAGGTGGTTTTCGGCGCCGGTAATACGGTTTCCCTCCCAGGTCATCCGGTCGAGTTCATCGAGCCGTTTGCGGACAGGTTCAAGTGTGCCGCGAATGGCTTCCGCCGCCCCGACAGTTGTTCCGAGCTCTTTCGCGAGCATGGCTATCTCCCGGGCGAGTGCATCGAAATCGCGGTTGTAGGGAAACGCAAAGGGAATCGTCCGTATTCCCTTCAGCTGGAGCGTTTCCATGAGCGCATGGGTGTTGGAGCAGTCGCCCTGGGTCACCGCCACGACGGTTGTGATATCGGGCAGCTCTGACAGAACGCCGTAAATACCCTTAATCCAGGCACAGACATTCCGGGGATAGCCGTCACGCTCGGCCTTTTTGATATAATCGTCGCGACGATCCGAGGTAATGAATATGTTGTTGAGATCGACAGGCACACATCCCGCAGCCCAGATAACCTCGGAAGGGATGGTTGTTGTCATGCCGATGCGACGTGCCTTCACTGCCTGTTTTCCTCGTTCTTTACGGCGGCGCCGACAAGAATTATCGATTCAAGGCTCATGACATGATCCCGCACAAGACGGCCTTTGAAGGTTTTACCCGTGCCGTCGGGCAGCGTCGTGGCGAGCACGAACTCGTTTTCCGCGTGGAGGATTTTTTTACGGAGCTCCTCGACAAACTTGCCCATTTCATGGATTTTCGAAAAATCGAGTCCGGCGGCCGGGGGTTTCGGAGCTATGATGGATACGAAAAGATTCGCGAAGAGGGTATTGTAATACGTGGCAAAGAGCTTGTCGTTAAGGATGCAGATGGGGACATTGATGTTTTCGAGCAGCCTGTCGACAGAACGTTTCTGGGAAGCGATTTTTTTCGTTTTCAGTTCATCATAACCGCGCAGCCGGTTCATCATCTGGTTGTAGCTGACCGCAAGATCACCGACCTCGTCATTCGACTGGACAACAGCCCTGGCATAATAGTCCCCCTCTTCGGCTTTTCTGAAAATCCTGTTGAGCGAGGTGATCGGTCTGACGATGTACCGAGGGATATAGGTCACCATCAGAATACAGAACAGACCGGTGACGATGAGGACGGAGATGATGTTACGTTTTGCCCGGGCCTCTATTCTGAGGCTTTCCTCTTTGTGAGCTTCCATGTTTTCCCAGCTTTTTTCGGCGAGACTGTGGGCAGTTTCGAGGAAATCCTGACGTGAATTCTCGAGATTCTCCTGAATATAGGAAGGCTGCATTGTCTGGCTTTCGGAAGTAGCAAAATTCAGAAAAATGTCACTCAGATTTTCATTTGCGCGAGAGAGGACAGAATCTCTCTGGGCAGGAGAAGCTTTTTCAATTTCCGTGAGTATTTTGAGGTATGTAGTCTGAAAATCAAGTAATTTCTGAGAGAACTGTGTTCTGGCTCTTTTCAGGACCTCCTCCTCAGGAGGATTCTCGGTTATATGCTCGACGAGCATATTGAAGCTGTTGGAATAGACGGTAAAATGGTCGGAAAGGTTATTGATAATATCCTGGTCCTGAACCGGCGTTATTTTATATGCTTCCGAAACAAGTGATTTCGTGCGGGCGATCTTTTCCTCTATACCCGTCCGCTCAGTGGGATTGCCGAACATCCGGTAATTGCGTTCATCACGGCGGATGTCGAGCATGATCAGGGTAAGGTCGGAGGCCATTCTGCCAAGCCTGACATCGTTTTCGGTGATGGTTTTTATCCCTCGCAGCAGTCCAGAGAAGTAGAAAAGAGAAAGAGACACGGAAGGCAGAATGATTATGAAGCTCATAAGGATTGCAATGGCAATTCTTCTCCGTATCGAAAGCCGACCGATAAATCGTTTTGCATTTTTAGCCAGTTTTCTCTGTCGTTGAGTGCTCACTGATCACTCCATGGAAAGAAACTTTTCTATATCTTCCTTCATACCCACCAGCACCAGAATATCACCATCCTTGATAGCCTCGGTGGCGGAAGGAAGGCTGATATTTTCGACCTCATAAAAAATCTCGCCGGATTCGGTAATATTCGTTTTCTTCCGCTGAATCCCGACGACCAGGAGGCCATAATTACGGCGGAAATCGAGCTCTATAAGAGTTTTATCAAAAAAATCCGGTTTTGCTTCCACCTGGAAGATGGTATGACCGTCCGGCAGTGCAATATGTTCGAGAAGCCCTGGGGAAATAAGGCTTCGAGCAAGCTGGTCGGCGATGTTTATCTCCGGCGAGATAATTCTGGTCGCCCCCACTTTCTCGAGAATTTTACCGTGAATGGCGCCGGCCCGCCGCGCTATGATGTTTTCAATCCCCATTTCATTGAGGATAGCCGTTGTGAGGATACTCGCTTCCCAGTCCTCGCCGATTGCTATAATGGCCGCATCGAGATCATCGAGGTTCAACGATTTGAGCGCTTCTTCATCGGTGCAGTCAAGCATGACCGCAGTGGTAACATAGTCTTTTATCGCTTCAACGAGCTCGATTTTTGTGTCTACTGCAATCACCTCGGCGCCTTTGTCATAGAGAGCTTTGGCAAGTTCGAATCCGAACTGGCCTAACCCGATAACCAGAAAACGCTTCATTGGCTTCACCTTTCACCTGTATACAAGTAGTCAGCAAGAATCCTGTTACCAGAGGAGGCTGACCGGTTATCATTACTATTATACAAAAACTGTATGCGCCATACTATAATTCATTTACATTCCCGTCCGGAAACCCGGTATTTCACCCTACCGCGACACGGGTCGTGGGATATTCGATATTCACCTTTTTGACTTCACCCAATGCCAGCGCCATGGTGAGCGGGCCAACTCGCCCGACATACATGAGCAGCGTTATCAACAGCTTACCGACCGTATCGAGATGCCCGGTTACACCGGTCGAGAGCCCGACCGTTCCGATAGCCGAAACCGCCTCGAAGAGAACATCGATAAATTCACCCTGCTGGGTCGCCAGAAGCAGAACGGTGACACCGATGACGAACGTGCTTGAAAAAAGCATGATCGCTATCGACTTGTACACGGTCTGCTGAGGTATCGTTCTGGAAAAAATCTCCACCTTGTCACGTGAAGTGAGCATCGCCCTGACTGTAAGAATCAATACTGCAAACGTGGTCGTTTTGATTCCCCCGCCGGTCGATGAGGGTGATGCCCCGATAAACATGAGCATTATGCTTATAAAGAGCGTAACATCCCGCAGCGTACCGATATCGATGGTGTTGAATCCGGCTGTCCTCAACGTTGTCGACTGGAAAAAAGCCGCAAGAAGCTTGTTGCCGGTAGAGAGATCGAGCATGGCATTATCGAACTCAAAAAAGAATACGCTCAGGGTTCCCACAACAAGGAGAACTGCGGATGTTGTCAAAACGATTTTTGTATGTGTGTTGAGTCTCGACCATTTTAGAGAGAGTGGATTATAGTTGCGGATATTTTTGATAAGATCATCGATCACCATAAATCCGAAACCACCGAAAAGAATAAGCATGACAACAACACAATTAACGGAAATATCGCTGACATATCCCACAAGGCTTGTCGAATTGAGGCTGAAACCGGCGTTACAGAATGCCGATATGGAGTGAAAAACCGCATGCTTGAGCGCATGGTGCGAACCCATGACAGGATACCATTTAAGAAAAAGGAAAAAAGCGCCCATTAATTCGAAAAAAACCGTAATACGGATAATCTGCACGATGAGTTTATACATCTGGGCCGGACCGCTCAGATCGAGAATACCGCGCATATGTTCTTCCTGTTTCAAGCCGAGACGCCGTCCCAGAATCATGGCGAACAATGTCGATAAGGTCATGATACCGAGCCCCCCGACCTGGATGAGGATCAGAATTACAACCTGGCCGAACGAGGAAAAATATGAGCCGGTATCCTGTACGATTAGCCCTGTCACACAGGTCGCGGATGTCGAGGTGAAAACAGCATCAATGAAACCTGTCCCTTTTTTATCGACGGTCGCCGCAGGCAGCATGAGCAGCAGTACACCGATAACGATTACCAGGAAAAACGACAACAGGAGAACGCTTGCCGGATTCAGACGTATCCGGGTAGCGAATGCACTCATTTCAAACTTCCGTAAAAACACCACCGCAAGAGCTAATACTATCCTGATTGAAATAATGCTTCCGGAGACGGTAATGGGAAAAGCAGCGCTTATTAAAAGCACCGAAAGCGCCAGATCCGGTATCATTGCCCGGAGCTGCCATCCGGACTCAATTACCCGCAGAGCCACCCAGATTAAATACAGAACAATGAGCACACTGTAAACACCGTGTATTATGAGCCGGATCAGTTCAGGCTCATAAATCGTGAATCCCCTGAAAATGATGGTCTCAATCACACCGACAGCCGCGCAGAATGAGATGAAGCTGTAGAGCGATTTTTGAATTCTGCTGAGATAACCTGATTTCATATACACCATCGCAAGAGAGTTTTATACACAGTATTAAAACGTCGATACAGATATCCATAATACCCGTACCGTCTTCGGATATCCTTATAAGGGAATTCAATAATGATACATTATTAAGCTCAAACGGTCAAGCGACTTTACAGGAAAGGCAGATGGCATATGGCAACAGGCAGAAGGTAAAAAGGGCTTTCCATGGGCGCCCGTTCACTCTCCGGTTAATAATTCGGGGATGAATACTTACCTTTTCACTGCATTGCATCGCAATGAGCGGGGTCGCAAAGGCAAGTATCTCAGTAAAAAAGTGTTCTTTTAAAAATGGAATTGTCATAGCAGTTCTTTAAACTTGACTAAGTTTTCAATTTTTCATAGATTATGCGGGGCAATCGGGGTGTAGCGCAGTTCGGCTAGCGCGCGTGCTTTGGGAGCATGAGGCCGGGGGTTCAAATCCCTCCACCCCGACCATTGTCCCACAATAAGTTACTCATCTTTTCAGGGATTAGTTCCTTATTTTATCAATACCATTTTCCCGGCTTTTATTTTATCTGACATACAAATACTGTAAATATATATACCCGAAGATACCCGATTTTCTTCATCATCGCGCCCATCCCACCTGATTTCATGAGTACCCGGAGACAGAACAGAATTATCGAGGAGTGTTTTGACTTTCTGGCCCATCATGTTGTAAATATTCAGCGAAACCGGCGAAGCAACCGGCAGGGTAAAACCGATCGTCGTCGAAGGATTGAATGGATTCGGATAATTCTGATGCAGCGCAAAAGTCTGCGGCAATGAAGCAAGCAATTCATCCGCATTCCGGTTAACATAGTTCTCAGAACCGGCAAACACCCTGAATCCGTATGTGTATTCCTTATCAAACGACCGGAATTCATACATTTTATCTTCATCCATTCCGATAACCATACCCCGGGATATATCCACTAAAGCATAATGAATGTCTTCATTCATGCCGTTTATTCGATTCCATGCCAATGTTATCGTTTCTTTCCCGCCCGGAGACTGGTAATACATATCCCATGAATAGCCTTCGTGCCCGGCTTCCTTGAACGAGGTACAATACCGCATAGCACCATATCCGGGGTTTTCCTCCTCAAAATAGAGCGAGCCGATAGCACCGATGGACGGTGGTTCGAAGAAATCCCATGACCTGCTTTCCCGGGGAATAACACCGATGTAGTTGTTCATATCGGCATAGATACCGGTGTACACGGATATCCGGCTTCCCCAGCCTTCTGCAAGCACATCCTCGATAGTTACCGGCTTTTGCACAGTCATTGTGTTGGTATTTCTCGCCGTACTTGCCAGATAGTGAACGAGAACACCGCCCCAGGGTTTGACCTTAACATTGCCGAGCGCATCGGTTCCTTTTCGGGGAACACTCCAGCCGGATTGTGCTGCGTTACTTTCATTCTGCGCGTTCACAGCCTTTGTGTACTGTTCATTCCATTCATAGGTGACAATATTATCGGGAATTACGACACCGTTCTCCCCGCGGACAAGTTTAAAAAGCGGAACAGCATAGGGATATGGATTGCCGATTAGATACCAGCCGTTTTTAAGTGTAACAAGAACACTGTCACTCTCGATGATGGTACGTCCTGGTTGAGTTATGTTCAACGTTATGGGATTCTTGACATCCGCTCCCCCTTTTATCGGAGTTGTACCGACACGCTGGAAAAGAAAATAAGCTTTACCCGGCTCAAAGTATGATGGTGAGTCTTTTTCGCCATTAATGCCGTATGTCATGTAATACCACGTATGTTCCGGTTCGGTATTTCCATACAGCCCCAGCTGGGGTTCCAACAGATGTACGATGGAATCATTTCTGTCGAATATCGCCGGCACAGAAAACAGCGTCCAACGGTTGTTGACGATACCATCCGGATGGGCTGTATCCTTTGTATTGTTAACAGAAAAACTGTCCTCCTTTACCATGATGCTCAGGGTATCCGAAAAACTGACTTCCGACTGTGGATTATGAACGGTGATATAATACCGTATTCCGGCATTCCCTCCGGTCGGTATTGTCGCTTTGTATATCGATGATTCCGCCATTTTTGACTTTTTCTCACCGGAAAGAAACATTTGAACCGTTTTTTCCGCCTCACCCGGCTTCCAATAGTGGAGCCACACTTCGATATCAGCCGTTAAAATGATGTCATTAACTCCAATTTTTACTTCATAATCTCCAGTGACGGCTTCGGTCTGTGGTTCGGTGAATACAATATCCGGCGTAAATGGAACAAACGATAGCGTGATGAATTTCAGTTCGGTCACATTTCCTTTGTTGTCTTTGACATACGGTTTTAGCTGTCCCTCGTATGGAAAATCACAAGTAATGGTGGTTTGAACTCTGCCATTTCCATCAGTTTTAAGTATTATACCCGTATCGGTCGGGTCAGGGTCGGCGATGACCGGCCTGACATCTTTTTCGTTCTTTTCCATATCCGGGAAGTAAACGTCCATACCTGCAACAGGATTGCCGTAATCGTCCACTACCGTAACGGTCACCGTTATTGTCTGCCCGACTATCACCGATATTTCATCCGCTGTAACCAGACTCTTGTCAGCATTGACATGCGGGGCAGATATTGCAACATTTCCCGGAGTAACGGAAACATAGGGTTCGAGATTCAAAAACGAAACGGCAGAACTGAGACTCTGTACCGTCACCCGTATATCCGATTGAGTTCCCGGTACATTGAGCGTTTTACAGTAGACAGACGCGATATAAATTCTCTTTCCGGCGCCGTTGGGATTTACATACGTAATAGAAAGACTTCCCTGACCGGCATGAGCCGCATTTTCGATAACTTTGGTGAATCCTTCGGTACTGCCACCCGTGACACTCTGATAGTCCAGTACTTCAGGATCCCATGCAATGCCGATTGTATATTCCCCCAGAAGCTCATCATTATCTCCCATATCGACAATAATGTCTATCTTCACATCGCTGTTCGGCAATGGAGTGGCATTATCAGGCACTGCGTAAACAGAGATTGTATCGGTGATTGTAGTTTTCATGTAAATTTCGAAGGGATTATTGCTCACATCGGATATTCCGGGGTCGCCGGAAGCGGATATCCGTATTCTGCAATCCGTTGAAACGATATCGGGCACTGTCCAGGAATATGAATCTTTTACAGCATCGGTACTTTCGGTAACCGTTGACCAGTTCGAGCCGTTGTCAAACGAGTATTCGATTTTTACACTGTCAATACCCATGCAAGTCCATGTGATGTTGTGAGTGGTTCCCGATTCGAATATTTCGCCGCCGTTGGGCGAGGTTACAGTCACAAATACTGTTTCAGGGGCAAATGCGTAGAGATAACCATCGTCAGACCCCACATATACCGTGCCGTCGGTACCTATGGAAGGCGAGGAATAGACAGCTCCACCGGTCTGGTATTTCCATTTCAACGTCCCGTCCGGTTTTACCGCGTATATATAACCATCAACCGATCCCACATAGACCGTGCCGTCGGTACCTATGGAAGGTAAGGAATTGACAGTTCCGCCGGTCTGGTATTTCCATTTCAACGTTCCATCCGGTTTTACCGCATGGAGACAATTGTCACCAGAACCCACATACACTGTCCCGTCGAAACCTGTCGAGGGTGAGGAAATGACAACACCTCCGGTCTGGTATCTCCATTTCAACGTCCCATCGGATTTTAATGCATAGAGATATGTATCGTTGGAACCCACATATACCGTACCGTCAGAGCCTATAGCAGGTGACGACTGGACAGCCCCGCCGGTCCGGTATCTCCATTTCAATGTCCCATCCGGGTTTATTGCATAAATATAATTGTCCCATGACCCTACATATACTGTGCCGTCGGTATCTGTCGCCGGTGATGTCCATTCGATTAAATACTCGGTCTGGTATTTCCATTTCAATGTTCCATCCGATTGTATCGCATAAAGGCAGGTATCCCAGGAACCCACATATACCATGCCGTCGATCCCTATCACGGGCGAGGAATTGACAGTTCCACCGGTCAGGTATCTCCATTTCAATGTCCCATCCGATTGTATAGCGTAGAGATACATGTCATGGGATCCCACATACACCGTGCCATCGGAGTCTATCGCAGGCGATGAAGAGACGGTATCGCCGGTCTGGTATTTCCATTTCAATGTCCCGTCCGAGTTCACAGCATAGAGATACGTGTCATATGATCCCACATACACTGTGCCGTCGATACTTATCGCAGGTGATGAAGATATTGAATTACCGGCCTGATATTTCCACTTTACCGCGCTCGATGCGGCGACGGAGGCAATTCCGATACCTGTATGCCGGGGATTCTGCCCGCGCATCGGCCATGGGGAGCCGGACACTATTTCCTGCTGAGAAGAAGGAGCAATGGTGAAAACAGCATCGCTCGTATCGTTTACCGATGAATCTTCGACTGATGTGATACGGATCATGCACATCGACGAACTGACGGTTGCCGGAACCGCCCATTCATAGCTCCCCGAGGCTGCAGATGTGCCCGATGCAATCGTTGCCCACGACGAACCGCTGTCTATGGAGTATTCGATCCTGACATTGTCAATGTTCGAGCTTGTCCATGTAATGTTCTGTACTGTTCCCGATTGACAGGTTTCGCCGCCGTTGGGGGATGATACCGTGATGGTTCTGCTTTGGGTTTCGGGAGCGAAAGCGTAGAGGTAACCATCGTCAGATCCCACATACAATGTGCCGTCTGCGCCTATCGCAGGCGAGGAATTGATAAAATCACCCGTCTGGAATTTCCATTTCAATGTACCGTCCGATTTTATTGCATAGAGATAACCAACAGAAGTTCCCACATACAATGTGCCGTCGGAACCTATAGCAAATGAGGACCAAGCGAATCCACCCTCTGCCTGAAATACCCACTTATTTGTCACACCCGATGTCGTAGCGTAAAGATAACCATCAGAAGATCCTGCATACACCGTACCATCTGAATCAATTGCGGGCGAGGAATAGACATGATTGCGAGTTAGTATTTTCCAATAAAATGTACCATCGGACTTTACTGCGTAGAGATATGTATCATTAGATCCCACATACACCGTTCCGGTGGAGCCTATTGCAGGAGAGGAGTAAACATAATTTTCCGTCTGGAATTTCCATTTCAATGTACCGTTGGAATTTATCGCATAGAGATAATCATCATTAGATCCCACATACACCGTGCCATCGGAGTCTATCGCTGGGGAGGATTGGATGCTACCTCCCGTCTGGAATTTCCATTTCAATGTGCCGTCGGAAGTTACTGCAAAAAGATACGTAGAAGATCCCACATACACTGTACCATCGGAGCCTATTGCGGGTGAGGAGAAGACAATATCATCCGTCCGGAATTTCCATTTCAATGTCCCATCCGATTTCACCGCATAGAGATACGTATCAATAGACCCCACATACACCGTACCATCGGAGCCTATCGCTGGTGAGGAGAATATTTGACCTCCCGTCTGGAATTTCCATTTCAATGTACCGTCAGATTGTATCGCATAGAGATACATATCATTAGACCCAACATACACTGTGCCATCAATGCCTATTGCGGGTGAGGATTCAACAGAACCATCAGTTTTGAATTTCCATTTTACCGTGCTCGATGCTGCAACCGTGGCAGTTCCTCTGCCCGTGTGCCGGGGATTCTGGCCTCTCATCGGCCAGGCGGTGTTGGCGAGTGTCACCGGAGGAGAAGAAGGAGAAATGGTGAATACAGCGTTGCTCGTATCGTTAACCGATGAGTCTCCAACTGATGTGATCCGTATCAGGCACTTCGTCGAATTGATTGAGGTAGGAATCGTCCATTCATAGCTCCCCGGGGCAGCGGATGTACTCGATACGATCTCGTTCCATGACGAGCCGCTGTCCGTGGAATAGTCAATCCTGACACTGTCAACATTCGAGCTTGTCCATGTGATGTTCTGCGTGGTTCCTGATTGCCATGTTTCGCCGCCGTTGGGGGAAATGAGAGTAATTGTTCCGGCTCCAGAGGTTTCGGGAGCGAAAGCATAGAGGTAACCATCTGCAGATCCTACATAGACCGTGCCATCAATGTCTATCGCAGGCGAGGAATTTATATCAGCCCCTGTCTGGAATTTCCATTTCAATGACCCATCCGATTGTACCGCGTAAATATAATTATCTATAGACCCTATATACACCGTGCCATCGATGCCTATCGCTGGCGAGGAAAAGACACAATTTTCTGTCTGGAATTTCCACTTCAATGACCCATCCGATTCAACTGCGTAAATATAATCATCAACAGACCCTATATACACAGTACCATCGATGCCTATCGCTGGCAATGACCATATATTATCTCCTGTCTGGAATTTCCACTTCAATGTCCCATCCGATTTAACCGCATATAAAAAATGACCAGATCCTATATAAACTGTGCCTTCGGAGCTAATCGCAGGCGAAGAAAAGACATTACCTACTGTCTGGAATTTCCATTTCAATGACCCTTTCGATGTTATTGCATAAAGATCAGTATCGTGAGACCCTACATACACCGTTCCGTCGGAGCCTATCGCAGGCGAAGAAGTGACAAAATTTTCGGTACGGAATTTCCATTTCAGCGTACCGTCAGGTTGTATCGCATAAAGATAATTGTCATTCGACCCTACATACACCGTTCCGTCAGCACCTATCGCGGGTGAGGAATTAACATCACCATCCGTCAGAAATTTCCATTTCAATGTCCCATC
>JAJFUH010000027.1 GCA_021372535.1 bacterium | reverse complement strand
AAAAGCCCCGCGGTCACGGCCCGGTTTTCGGAAAAAGAATGGGTGCTGTCCGAGCGAGCCGAAGGCTCGTGAGTTCACACATTCCCGAAAAACGGGTCGTGAACGGGGAAACAGGCTTTTCACGGGGGTGCCCTTTCCTTGATTACTTCCTTTGGGCAAGCAAAGGAAGTAACATCTAAAAAAGTGATCTTTAAATGGGAGATGGCCGGAACAACTTCACCTGCCTCCCCCCAAAAAAATCCACGATGACTTTTTTATAACACCCTTTGGAGCTTCTGATGTATCAACCCCATTGAAAAGTCCCGCGGTCACAACCGGTTTTCGGAAAAAGAATGGGTGCTGTCCGAGCGAGCCGAAGGCTCGTGAGTTCACACATTCCCGAAAAACGGGCCGTGACCGTGGAAACAGGCTTTTCACGGGGGTGCCCTTTCCTTGGTTACTTCCTTTGGGCAAGCAAAGGAAGTAACATCTAAAAAAGTGTTCTTTAAAAATGGGGGGTACCACCCGATTTACATGCCCTTGACAGCAACAAAACAACACATTTCGTCATAGGGCGTGTGAAAAAGATACTTTTTCACAGCCCTCTTAAGTGAAATCAGTTTACTATCAAATACGATTCCCCTGTCCTTTGGTTTGGTAAAAGCCGAGGGGGTGAATTTATCTTCTCTGACTTTGATAAAGAATACGCTTATGTGAACAGCATTATCTTTACGGTGTTACTTTCGGAGCATGAGAGTCGATTGCATTATGAAAACGTACCGTATTATATTATTCTACAAATACTTCTCCAAGCCTTTTTGCATCCGGCACATCGGGCGCTGTTTTCTGTTGGCTGTGTTTCCGCTCTTCTGCCGTAACCTTCTTTAAACCTTGTTCTTCTTATGGTTCGGCTGCAGCAGAGAGACCGGCACTCCGTTCGCGGAAAGCTTTTAAAAAAAGCATGGCGCAAGGTGAAAAACCACAAACCACAAACCACAAACCATGAACCATGAACCATGAACCATGAACCATATTTATTTAACCGAGGATAACCATGAATACGTTTTCGTATGATTTCCCCTACCCGTCGCAGCGGATGCCGGTTCTTGCCGGTAACATTGTCGCGACATCCCAGCCTCTGGCGGCACAGGCAGGACTCAGGATGCTTCTCAGGGGAGGCAATGCCGTCGATGCCGCCGTAGCCACCGCCATAGCTTTAACCGTCGTCGAGCCCACGAGCAACGGCATCGGCAGCGATGCGTTCTCGATTTTGTGGGATGGTGTAAAGCTTCACGGTATCAATGCTTCGGGAAAATCGCCCGCCGCGATGACTCCGGAGCGTTTTGCGGGGAAAAGCGAAATGCCCCGTATCGGCTGGGATACGGTGACTGTTCCCGGGGCGGTTTCTGCGTGGGTTGAGCTGTCGAAACGGTTCGGGAAACTCCCTTTTCAGGAGCTTTTCGAGCCCGCCATCGGGTACGCCGGACGAGGATTCATCGTCTCGCCCATAACCGCGGAAGGATGGGCCGGTGCAAAGGACACATATCGCGATTTCCCCGATTTTGGCGCGGCGTTTCTGGTCGACGGTCGGGCGCCGAAAGCGGGGGAGAAGTTTGTACAGTCCGACCAGGCGCGGACACTCTGCCGGATTGCCGCAACGAACGGCGAGGCATTCTACCGCGGCGAGCTTGCGGAAAAAATCGCTGCTCATGCGCGGGCGACAGGCGGTCTGATGACGATCGAAGACCTTGCGAACCACAAGCCCATCTGGGTCGAGCCGATATCCATGGATTACCACGGCATCACCCTTCATGAGATACCGCCGAACGGTCAGGGGATTGCGGCGCTCATAATGCTCGGAATTATTCAACGATTGAATATTCAGCAGTATTCTATCGATTCCGCCGACTGCCTTCACCTCCAGATCGAGGCGATGAAACTTGCCTTCGCCGATGCGCACCGGTATGTCGCCGATCCCGACAGCCTCGATATCAGGCCGGCCGCTCTCCTCGGGAGCGGGTATCTCGAACGACGAGCCGCGCTGATAGACATGAAGAAGGCGCAGAATCCCGGATTCGGCGTTCCCTCACGGGGCGGCACGGTATATCTGACCGCCGCCGACTCGAACGGCATGATGGTTTCCTATATACAGTCGAATTACGGTGGTTTCGGGTCGGGCATCGTTGTTCCCGGAACGGGGATTTCGCTTCAGAACCGCGGGTATGGCTTCACGCTCGAGGAGGGTCATCCCAATCGCGTCGGCGGCGGCAAGCGGCCCTATCACACCATCATCCCGGGATTTGTGACGCGGGATGGCAAACCGCTTATGAGTTTCGGCGTTATGGGCGGTCCCATGCAGCCGCAGGGCCATGTCCAGATGGTCATTCGGATTTTCGATTACGGTCAGAATCCGCAGACTGCATCGGATGCGCCCCGGTGGAGAGTGCTCGAAAATCTCGATGTGGTGCTCGAACCCGGTTTCAGGCCGGAGGTTGTCGGGGAATTACGGCGCCGCGGGCACAACATAAAAATCGGCGGTGAATCGTTCGGCGGCGCCCAGCTCATTTACCGTCTCGCGGATGGCTACTGCGCCGGTTCGGATCATCGTAAGGACGGTCAGGCGGTCGGATACTGAAAACGGAAATGACAAAAATCTTGTTATTGCTCAGGTGATTAAACAGTGACATCGCATGACGTCATGCCGAACTTGTTTCGGCCTCTATTCCAAATATTAGCATCATTATTTATTCGCTGGAGCAATAACCCCGGATTTTGTATGAAAATGCATCTCCGGTTCCCGGTACTGAAGACCCGTCCTGGTGTTGGGAGTCCCGTAACGCAGTCATTCCCGAATTTTTAATCGGGAATCCATATGCAGAATGCATACACTTTTCATCATTCATTGTAACTATCAATGGTCATGGGGATTATTCATGAATATATTTAACCACGAAGACACAAAGACACAAATTTATATAACATATTATTTATACTATCATTAATAATTAATAAAACATTAACACCTGAAAATATATATAAATAAAGAATAAAATCCGCGAAAATCCGCGTTCTATTGAATTTTTGTGAATAGGTCGGGTTAAAAACAATCTTTTATTAAAGTTAGAGGGAAAAGATTCCCCTCGGCTTCGCCGTATCCCCCCTGTTAAGGGAGAAAATACCCGGCTCCGTTGTTCCCCCCTTAACAAGGGGGGATGTCCAAAGGACAAGGGGGATATTATTTGAAGTTATTCTGATTTCACTTAAGTGAACCGTATTATAACTTACCCGGATTATTCGTGGAATTATTTCACCATACTCGCTGTGCTGCGTCGCAGCAGGAAGACACAAAAAGTCATAACGGATTATTATTTTGCTTCGGTGAATAAATGATGATACTCATATCAGGCATAGACACCGATACAGGTTCGGTTTGACATCATCTGATGTCACTGTTTAATCACCGAAGCAATACATGACGGAATAATAGTTCGTGTTTTATTTTATTGTAGGGGCAACCCCCCGTGGTTGCCAACTGTAGAAATAATCCGCGAAAATCCGCGTTCTATTAAATTTTATGAATAGGTCGGATTAATAAAATCTCATACAGTATGTTTACCGTATGAATTCTGAAAATAACGAAGGACATCACCATGAAAACCCTTTTACTCATCGACATCCAGAACGATTTTGTACCGGGCGGCGCGCTCGCCGTAACCCATGGGGATGAGGTCGTACCGGTCGCCAACAGCGTAATGCGCTCATTTGACCTCGTTGTGGCCACACAGGACTGGCACCCGGCCGATCATGGAAGTTTTGCCTCGAATCATCCGGGAAAGAAACCGGGAGATGTCATCGACCTGAACGGTCTCGGCCAGATTCTCTGGCCCGACCACTGTGTTCGGAACACCCATGGCGCGGAATTTGTCTCCGGTCTGGACACCGGTCGCATCGTAAAGGTCTTCCGTAAGGGCACCGATTCATCGATCGACAGCTACAGCGGTTTTTACGACAACGGATACCGTAAGTCGACCGGTCTCGGGGATTATCTGAAAGAGCGGGGAGTGGAGGACGTATTTGTCATGGGGCTTGCAACCGATTACTGTGTCAGGTTCAGCGCCCTCGATGCGGTCAAATTCGGTTTCCGCACATTTCTCATCGTGGATGGGTGCCGGGGAGTCGAGCTTGCGCCCGGGGACACTGACAGAGCGATTGCGGAGATGAAGCGGGCCGGGATTACGGTGATCGAAAGCCCGATGCTCGATGAATCATAGTTACCATGCCTGCCGGGCAAAAAAGCCCGGTTCATGACGTAAGCGAGCCGGGCCTTTTCAGGTTTACCTGTGGATTCTTCAATAGCAGCGTTCAGGGAACTTTTTTCTTCCATCGTTCGAGCTTGGTAAAAGCATCTTCCGCTGTGTTCAGAAACACATCGAGATCGACCGGCTTCAGAAAATAATCATCGAAGCCCGCATCGCGGCAATCCGAAAGCTCGAAAAGCGAGCTGTATCCGGTCATGGCATAAATACACGCGATGGGATTTGCTTTACGGATTTCACGGCAGAGTTCGATACCGTTCTGTCCGGGGAGCCGTAAATCGAGAAACATGACCTGGATATAGTCATCCTTCAGTATTTCGAGCGCTTCTTCCGCGCTTTCTGCGAGTACGACCGTATACCCCTTTTTTCTGAAGGCCTTATCCAGTAATTTACGTATCGCTGCTTCGTCATCGACAACCAGTATTTTCTTTTCCATGTTCTGTTCTCCTCGAACGAAAATCCTAAATTAACTGGTTTGTATATATGTTTTTTATTGTGTATTTAACTTGATTTATCTATCCCGGATTTATCTGGAAATTCACGGTGCTGACGCATAGGCCTGGTGTCGGGAGTCCCCGTAACGCCGTCATTCCCGAATCTTTAATCGGGAATCCATATGCCGCCTGTATATATTTTCCATCTTTCGTTGTGATTATCTATAGTCATGGATGTTTATCTGAAAATGCATCCACGGTTCCCGGTACTGAAGCCCCGACCTTGTGTCGGGAGTCCCCGTAACGCCGTCATTCCCGAATCTTTAATCGGGAATCCATATGCCGCCTGTATATATTTTCCATCTTTCGTTGTGATTATCTATA
>JAJFUH010000026.1 GCA_021372535.1 bacterium | reverse complement strand
AAACAGATTTATCTGAAAATATCGTAACATATTTCACCACGGAGACACGGAGAACACGAAGAAAAATAATTCATGCAATATTTTGTTTTATCTGAAAAATGTATGCAGTCGATATGGATTCCCGATTAACGATTCGGGAATGACGGCGTTATAAAACTCCCGAGACCTTGCCGAAGTTTCAGCACCGTGAACTGCAGATACATTTTCAGATAAAATCGGGCTGAAAAGATACTGAAATACATTCAGTATGACAGCGATCATATTACACTGAATATTATGGGCAACTCTAAAAATAGATTTCTACTATGATTGGCTGGACCGCCGCCATACATCGTTCTCACACTGAAATCATCCTCAAAGTAGCGTAGATGCTACGATTCCGGTGATTTCAATGTTCGGGTCTCGTCTGGCAACGGTTCGCTCAATCTCGTTACAAAATCAATTTATAGAGGAACCCTTATGCTTTTTCGTCCGCAGATGCCTCCCTATTTAACAAACTCGACAAATCCCTGTTTTTCGAGAAACTTATAGTAGTTTATCAGATCGAAGTTCTTTACGGGATACCCAGCTTCCAGTTCAAGGCATTCCCTGACTTCGAGCAGATTCCGTTTCCCGTCGCACCACCAGTACGATGCGGCTGCCCACGATCCCGGCGACCACCACCGCGGGGAAGAGTTCACCTCTTTCCATTCCTCCACGGGAATCCCATCGAGGGTCAACGAGCCGAAATACTTCCGTTTCGGGACAATCGTCCGCGCTTCCTGTTCCCATGGCCCGGATTTTTCTTTGTATGCGACTATCCTGATATTTCCGGATTTTGCCTTCTCTTCCGCAGAAGCGGTGAACTGTTTTTTCATCATTTCACCGATCGCACCGGTATCTTCAATGTAGCGCGCCGTCATTTTTCTGACTTTTACTTTCTCATCGGCGGAAACGACACGTTCGATACTGGTAAGCGCATCCTTCTGGAGGCCGGTATAATACCCGATGGCTTTTACCCCTTCCGCCATCGCCTTTCCGAGCGCTTCGCCGTCCTGAGCAGATGCCAGACGGGCTTTCATTTCAGCGGTCTTGTCGAGAATGACCTGTACTCCCCTGTCGAACGTAAGCTGCGCCATGTACGGGACATTATCCAGTCCTGCATCCGCCATGTAATAGAGGTACAGGGCGTTGGTGACGCACAGGTCGCGGAGGGAACGGACATCGACCTTGTCGATTGTATCGAGCGAACAGTGGTGAAGCGGCGACCCGTTTTCCATGTAGACAAAATTCGTGGGTACGCCAATCATCGGCTCACAAAAGTATGTATCCGTACCTCCGAGAAACGGGGAAATGATAATGACCTTGTTCGACCGGATGCTCCGGTAATAAGCTCTGAAAACCTCCGGATACACCGCATCGGTAAATGTCGGGCACACATTGCAGTCCATGTACACCCTGATGGTCGAGGACAGAAGCTCGTAATCCGGCGCGGGCGTATCGCAGCATACCGCGGCGAGGGTCTTTCGCAGACGCCCGATATTGCCCTCGGCAAACGCCAGCGAACCATACATCTCCTGCCCCATCCAGATACGGATCGACCGTCTGGGCCTCGGCAGGGCGCCCGACCGGATAAGATCGTTAAGGGCGCCGACCGTCTCGAGCATGACCGCGCAGCCTGTCGCGTTATCGTTCGCTCCCCACTCGAACAGGTGACCTCCAATGAGCACCTCTTCACCTTCGCTGCCCGAGCCGCGGATACATCCGGTGACATAGGGCAGAACATCATCGGTAAAATACCTGCTTTTGACCATCGCACGGACTTTAACCGTTTTCCCCTCGCTTATCAGCTTACGGAGATAATCCCCCTTTGCCTTCGATATCGCGAAGCAGAAACCGTTCCTGCTGTCGGCTGCGTTCATCAGCCAACCGCCGGGAGAATCGCTCCAGGTGTTCAGCCAGGCGTTCGCTTCGGGATGTCCTTCTATCTCGTTGTCGCAAACGACCCCATATATTCCGTTCCGGTCGAGATACCGTTTCAGTCTTCCGGCGCCCGACGATACGAGGATAATCTTCCCGCGCGCATCGAGCCTGCCGAGCGCTTCCGGGTCGGGCTTATCGAGCACTGCTATTTCCGCTTCGATACCTTCGGGCGGAGTCGGGCAACTGAAGAAGGTCAGCGACGATGGATTGTACTTGTAGTTTGCCAGAAAACGATACTCGCCGGGGATATCGGCCGGTTCGGTGACAACGAGCGACGCCTCCCCGCAGTCCCACCCGATCGGATTGGTCCATGTGCCATAGCTCGCGACACCGTCCGCAGGCGTGTTGATAACCTCAGCCTCGTCGAAACCGCGCTCCTTCATGATAGCGCACGCTTCCTGCGCCGATTTTTTCCACATGGGAAGCGTCGACCACTTGTCATACTGCCATATCCGCCTCACATATCCGAGCGCACGGTCGCCTTTTATTTCACGCCGGACTACGGGTAATAGTTCTTGTATTTCCGCAGTATCGCCCCTGTCCGGCAGGAAAAGTACTAAAACCGCCGCACAGGCTATGAAAAAACCGTTTTTAGCCATATCTGCTCCTTTCACGGTATCTCGACAAAGAACTTGATGTATATAAGAGATTATTTTAACAGTGTACAATCATGTGTACGATTTACAATTTCAGATTTCAGATTTACGATTTTATTCTCCGATCGTATTATATCAGGCGTAAATCATTTCATAATAATGTTGTATAATAACTCCCATGACCATACACGGTCACAACGAAGGATGAAAATGTATGCAGATTGTGTATGGATTCCCGATTAAAGATTCGGGAATGACTGCATCACGGGGACTCCCGGCACCAGACCGGGGCCTTAGCACCGGAATCCGCAGACGTGTTTTCAGATAAACCAGAAACACGATATTACTTCACAAACTCGACCATCTTGTACTTTTCCAGAAATTTATAATACTCTATCAGGTCGAAGTTCCTGACGGGAGCGCCTGCTTCAAACTCGATCAGGTCTTTTATCTCGTTCAGGTTACGCTTCCCGTCGCACCAGAAATAGGAAGACGCCGCCCAGCTTCTCGATGACCACCAGCTCGGAGCCGAACGCACCTCTTTCCACTCCTCGATCGGAATTCCATCAAACGTCAACGTGCCGACCTTCGTCCGTCTGGGGACAATTCCGGCCGCTTCTTTTTCCCAGGGGCCTTCCGGTTTTTCATATTTGACAATCTTTATCGAGCCGGCCTTTGCCTTTTCGTTCGCTTCGTCCCGGAGCTGCGCGGTCATCAGCTTTCCGAACTCTCCGACATTCTTGATATACCGTGCAAGGGAAGCGCGGACTTCAGGCTGACGGTCGGAGCTCACGATGCGTTCGATTCCCGCGAGGGCTTTCTGCTCGAGAGCGGTATAGTATTCTATCGTTTTCGTTCCATCGTAGAGAAGTTTCCCCATCCCGGCGCCGTCACTAACGGACGGAATACGGTCGCTGAATTCCCGCTTTTTTTCGAGGATGACGTTCACCGCCCTGTCGAACGTCAGATTCGTTATAACCGGGACATCGTCATACCCGGCGTTTGCAATGTAGTAGAGGTAGACCGCGTTGAGAATGCCGAGGTCGCGCAGCGTGCGAGGATCGGTTTTATCGATCGTATCCATCGAATTGTGATGGAGATGTCCGCCGTTGTTCATCGATATGGAGTTGAGGGGAACACCGATCAGGGGATCGCCGAAAAAGTTGTCACGGCCCGAGGTAAAGGGCAGCGTTTTCCAGAGCTTGTACCGGTTGTCCCTTGAGTAGAACCTACCCGCGACTTCCGGCCAGACCGCATCGGTGAACGAGGGACACGCGTTGAAATTCATCGAGATGTTGAACGCGGTCGTCGAAGCATCGTAATCCGCGGCGGGAGTATCGCAGCAGACACAGGCGATGGTTTTTGTCCGCATGTGTTCGAGGTTGTTCATGGTAAACGCCATGGAGCCGTACATCTCGAACCCGAGCCATGCGCGTATCGACCGCCGTGGACGGGGAAGCACGCCCGACCTGATGAGATCGTTGAGCGTGCCGATAGATTCGAGGATTGCGGAAGTACCGGTGCAGTTGTCGTTCGCTCCCCACTCGTACATGTGCCCGACAATGAGGACATCTTCGCCCTCGGCGCCCGAACCTTTCACGCACCCGGTCACATAGGGCAGCGTATCGTCGGTGTAGTACCGGCTGTCGATTACTGCGCGGACTTTAACCGTTCTCCCCTGCCGCAGGAGGTTCCTGAGATAGTTCCCTTTTTTCTGGGAAATGGAAAATGCGAAATTGTTCCTGCTGTCGGCGGCGTTCATGAGCCATCCGCCCGGACGGTCGCTCCAGGTGTTGTTCCAGTTGTTCGCGTCGATGAAATCTCTGTTGATGCCCTCGATCGTATCGGTCAGAATCCCGGGGATGCCATACTTGTCAAGGTATCGTTTGAAACCGCCGGGGCCCGATGAAATGAGGATGATCTTACCGCGGGCATCGATTTTATCGAGCTCTCCGGGGTCCGAATCTTCGAGGAGCACGAGCTCGGTCTCAAGCCCGCCCGGCGGTGTCGGACAGCTGAACATGTTGACCGAGGTTGGATTGTCGAGGTAATTGCAGAGCAGGCGGTACTCGTCGGGAAGCCCTTTCGGCTCGATGACTTCGAGGGTTGCCTGCTTCACATCCCAGCTTATCGGATTTGTCCATGTGCCGTGCTGGGTGACGCCATCCGCAGGGGTATCGACAATCTCGGCCTCGTCGAAACCACGCTCTTTCATGATCGCCTGAGCCTCGCGGGCCGTTTTCTTCCACATGGGAAATGTATTCCACTTGTCATACTGCCACAGCCGCATGGTATAATCGCGTGCCCGATTGCCCGAAACCGAGCGGCTGACAACCCGGACCAGCTCGTCGAGGTCCGTCGCACAGCTCATTGCGGGAATCATCATCAGACAAAAAACAGCAACCGATAAAAATACCGTCCCTTTCACCATGGTTATCATCTCCTGTAATTACATTATGTGGAGAGAATTGATCCCCCTGTCCTTCAGACATCCCCCTTATTAAGGGGGATTTTCTCCGGATTTGAATGCGTTTTAAATGTCGTGTATGACTTTTTTACATATATATCCATTGAAGCATTAAAAACAAATTCGCGTACATCCGCCCGATCCGTGTTCTATTCGTTTATGACGTCTGCGGCTTCATACCGGGTTCACCTGACAAATTCGACCAGTTTATACTTTTCGAGAAAACGGTAAAACGTGATGAGATCGAAACCGGTTACGGGCACTCCCGCCTCGATTTCAAGCAACTCCTTGATATCGTTGAGATTCCGTTTGCCATCGCACCAGAAGTAGGAAGCGGTGGCCCACTCGTTTGCCGACCACCAGCGCGGCGAGGATTTTACCTCTTTCCACTCCTCATAGGGTATGCCTTCGAGGGTCAGCGTGCCGACCTGTGTCCTCTTCGGGATGATGGTTGCCGCCTCACGTTCCCAGGGGCCTTCCTGTTTCACGTACTTGACGATCCTGAACGAACCGGCCTTCGCTCTGTTCCCGGCAGCCGTGCGGAACTGGTCGGCCATCAGTTTCCCGTACTGGTCGAGCTCAGTATAATATCCCGCCAGATATGCCTGTGTTTCGGCGGTTTTATCATGGGAAACGAGCCGTTCAACGCGGCGGAGCGCATCTTTACGGAGGCCGGTATGGTACTCGATGATGCGGACGCCATCGGCGAGCTGTTTCCCGAGCTCAGCGCCGTCACGGGCATCCGCAAGCCGTGCTTTCAGGCCATCGGTTATGGCGAGCAGCATCTCCATGCCGTGCTTAACGGTCAGGCGGGCGATAAGGGGAATTTCATCGTTTCCGGCGTTCGCGAGGTAGTAGAGGTAGACTGCATCGATTGTGCTGAGCGCATGGAGCGTCCGCGGATCGACTTTTTCGATGGTGTCCATCGAGTTATGATGGAGGTGCCCCCCGCTGTCTGTCGAAACGGCGTTGAGGGGAACACCGATAGCCGGGTCACCGAAAAAGTTGTCGAGCCCCGACTCGAAGGGTACCTGTTTCCAGAGCCTGTTCGGAGCATACCGCTCATGAAACCGTCGCAGAACCTCCGGGAACAGGGCATCGGTAAAGGACGGGCAGGCGTTGAAATTCATCGTTACAATGAACGCCGTTGTCGCGGAATCCCAGTTTTCCGCCGGGGTATCGCAGCACAGAGCGGCGATGGTTTTCGTTCTCATACGGTCGAGATTGTTGACGGTGTATGCAATCGAACCATACTTCTCGAACCCGAGCCACATGCGTATCGTCCGCTTAGGCCGCGGCAGAACGCCCGATTTTATCAGATCGTTGAGCGTACCGAGCGCATCGAGGTCGGATGCGGCGCCCGTACAGTCGTCGTTTGCCCCCCACTCGTAGATATGGCTCACCACGAGCACATCCTCGCCCTCGCTTCCGCTGCCCTTTATCGCGCCGGTGACATAGGGCAGCGAATCATCGGTGAAATAGCGGCTGTCGATTACCGCCCGCACCTTGATTGTTTTCCCCTGACGGAGGAGGTCACGGAGATAGGCGCCCTTTTTCTGGGATATCGAGAAGCCGAAATTATTTCTGCTGTCCGATGCGTACATCTGCCAGCCGCCGTACATGTCGCTCCAGCCGTTCAGCCACTGGTTCGCCGTGATGAAATCCCTGTTCTGGCCCTCGATCTCATCGCTCACGATTCCGAGAATGCCGTTTTTATCGAGATATTTCTTGAGCCCGCGCGAGTTTCCCGAAACGAGGATGATTTTCCCGCGCGCATCGAGTTTGCCCATATCATCGGCCGACATGTTCTCGAACAGCACAAGCTCAGTCTCGATTCCTCCCGGCGGAGTCGGACAGCTGTAATTGTTGAGGGAGGTCGGGTTGTCGAGATAATTGGAGAGATACCGGAATTCATCGGGCAGACTGGCGGGTTCAATGACCTCAAGGGTCGCCTGACGGCAATCCCACCCGATCGGGTTTGTCCAGGTACCGAAGTGTGTGGCGCCATCCGCAGGGGTGTTGACAATCTCGGCCTCGTCGAAACCACGCTCGCGCATGATTGTCTGGGCTTCCTTCGCGGTTTTCTGCCACATGGGAAGCGTCGACCACTTATCATACTGCCACAGCCTCATGGTGTAATCACGGGCTCTGTTACCCGATACACCGTTTTTGATCACGGTCAACAGCTCATCGATATTCATCGGCTCTCCATAGCTTGGAAGTACGGTTGCCATACACAGCGCACAGAACAGAAAAAGAGTGACTTTATTCATTCTCCCGCCTCCGTTTTTTTATTATACAAAGTTGCGTTCAAATAAGTACAATAACACTGGTTATCGAATATGATCCCCTTGCCCTTCGGGCATCTCACCTGTCAGGGGGGACACAGCGCAGCCAAGGGAGGTCGATTTAGCCCGATCTATTCATAAATTTTGAACGCGGATTTTTTCTACAGTGGGCAACCACGGGGGGTTGCCCCTACAGCAACCACAGTGGGTTGCCCCTACAATAAAAAAACACGAACAATTATTTCGTCATGTATAAAACAATCCGTTATGACTTTTTGTGCCTTCCTGCTGCAACGCAGCGCAGCGCGGCGAGTATGGTGAAATACTTTCACGAATAATCCGGGTCAGTAATTGTAGTACTTTGAAAACAACTTCGTATTATATAATAGCGACAACATACAAGTATTATCAATAAAACCCGAATTCGAACGCGGCATCGAACAGCGCCGCGATGTTTTCGGGCGGCACGCCATACTGGATGTTATGGACGTTGTTGAAGACATATCCCCCGCCCGGCTTGAATATCCCGACATTGGTACGGACATGCTCCCTGACCGTTTCGGGACCGGCAAAGGGCAGCACATGCTGGGCATCGATCCCTCCGCCCCAGAACACGATGCGGCTGCCGAATTCCTTCTTGAGATCGTGCGGGTCCATGTTCACGAGACCGATCTGAACGGGATTGACGATATCGACCCCGTTATCGAGAAGGTCGGGAATATACTCGTATATCGAACCGCAGGAATGGTACCAGATTTTCGCGCTGGTCAGGGATTTGATATGCTGTACGAGCTTCTTCTGGCGCGGCTTCACGACCGAGCGGTATAAACGGGGCGAAAAGAGAGGCCCGCTCTGTCCGGCAAGGTCATCGCCCACCATGACCACATCGACAAGATCGCCGATCTCCGCCATGAATCCGGTATAGTAATCAGTCCAGAATGCAAGCATACGGTCGAGGAGCGCCTCGCAGAACTGCGGTTCGGTGAGCATGTCGATGAACCACTGTTCGAGCCCCCGCATATACCAGCAGGTTTCGTACACCACACCGCCGATGCCAGTGCTGACGGCGCACGAGGTCTCGTTACGGAGTTTCAGGGCCTTTTCCCTCACACCGGTGAAACGGCTCCTGTCGCTTCCATCGGGAAACGGGTAGTTTTCGACATCCTTCACCGTCGCTTCCGCCAGCGGGTGACAGGTAATATCCATGTACAGCTTCTGATCGTCGGGCATCGACCATACGACGCCGAATTCATCCCTGAGATCATGCCACAGCATCCCGTTCCGCTCATTCCGCTCGATACCGCCCCTGAAGCTGTCAGGGCCATGCGCACACACATACCGCACATCCACATGGAAGCGCCTCAGAACCTCCTCGCACGGCGCAGCGAGCTGCTGGACGGGGTCGAGAATGACGATATCGTCACTGATACCAAGATGCCGTATCAACTGTTCATAGGCGCCCCGGTGAATCCCCGTCTGAAACCCGCCGAAATCGATGGGCACACGGTCGGGAATTTCATGATTAAGTGCCGCGCGGACACGCTCGCGTGATGTCATTGTTTCTCTTTTATGTTCCATATCGGTTTTCTCCGCTCACCGTTCCATACATGATGATATTCAATGTCAAAGAGCATTATGCACCATTTATCCGGCAGGCACCGGCTCGTGCGCCTTACGGCTGTAGACACGTTCATAGGCCCTGCAGTACGGGCAGAACCGGCTCTCTATGGATTTGACAAACCAGAAGATGAATCCCTTCTGCTGCTCACGGGCTTTACTGCAGGCAGGGCATTCGAGGCACCGTTTCGCCCTTGCCCTGTCTTTTTCGGTAATCGTTTCGCTTTTCATGAACATTCCTCCCTAAACTATACTTTGTAAGATAAAAAACTTTCTTTCGTTTTTTCCTTTAAAAATATCTTTCCCAACCTTTTTACATCGGAATGACAGCCAGACAGCACCTTTTACCTGAAGCCTCTCCATTTATTTCAGAACATCTTTACTATGAAACTTTCCTTTGCACACCCAAAGGAAAGTTTCCAAAGGAAAGGGTGCCCATGAAAAGCCTTTACCCCCGTTCACTGCCCGTTTTTCGGGAATGTGTGAACTCACGAGCCTACGGCTCGCTCGAACAGCACCCATTCTTTTTCCTAAAAACGGTTGTGACCGCGGGGCTTTTCAACGGGTTTAAAATTCACAGGATTCAACGGTTTGTATTCAATTTATCATCAACGGAGTACAATACATTCAATGTGAATTCAGGTGTCGTCAGTCAATATCTTACATGCCGAGCGAGGCAAGATAATTGCCCACGCCGATGATCACGGTCGACAGAGTAAGCACGAGAATGCCGGAAATGACGATGGCAAGCGTCCGGGCGCTCGAACCCCTCCATTCCCTGAAAATGAGCCCCCAGATGTTGCTGAATACGATGATGAAGGCCATATGGATGCTCCAGCTCGAAAAGTCGTACTTGCCCATTTTGGTCGTTCCCATGCCGTAGAACATGAACTGGAAGTACCATATCGTTCCGGCAAGCCCGGAAAAGAAATAATTGAGCGCGAGCGAGGCATCGCCGCTGTGCAGGTAGTTTCCCGCAGTGCGGTTCTTCGCGTTCAGTATCAGGCACCAGATGAGATTGGTGGTAAATCCGCCCGCCATGATGAGAATGAAGACCGGGCTGTTGACCCACAGAGAGGCGGTCCCGTTGGCGGCGGCATGGGCAGCGATCGGCTTGCCCGCGGCAATGCCGAAGGCAAAGCACGCACTCATAATACCGCATAACAGCGCTATCCACAAACCCTTTTTGAAGTCGAATTCACGGATGGTTTCCCGCTTCTGGGCATCGGACAGCTCGCGCTCCTTCGATATGCCCGCCCAGCCGCAGACAGCGATTCCTGCGAGACAGACGAGAACCCCGCCGAGGGTCACCCGGCCCGAGGTGCTCATGACAAGGCCGCCGAAGGTGCCGAAATAGATGGGCGGCATGATAGTCCCGAACGCCGCACAGTACCCGAGCGCCATGGCATACCCGAGGGACATGCCCAGATACCGCATCGAGAGGCCGAATGTCAGGCCGCCGACTCCCCACAGGACGCCGAACACATAACATGCCGCCAGGCTTCCGGCGGGCGCCGACGAAAGAACCTGCCAGAGGTTCGGCACGGTCAGTCCGGCAACAATCCACGGGACAATCATCCACGCCAGAACACCGCTTACGAGCCAGTAGCTTTCCCATGCCCAGTTGCGAACCTTCTTGAACGGTATGTAAAAACTTCCGGCGGCATACCCGCCGAGCGCATGGAGGAATACCCCCAGAACAGGATTCATACAACCTCCCCGTTGTTTTTTTATAAAATGTGTAATTTTAGTGTAATGAAAACAGGAATGAGAGACAAGTCAAATAATACTTGAGAAATGGTTTGTGGTTGGGGAAACCTTTGAAGGAATGTATTCTCAGCCGTTTTGTTGATGAGGGCATCAAAGATGTAAATACAGGCACAAGGCATAAGGCATAAGGCATAAGTGATCCCCCTGTCCTTCGGACATCCCCTGTCAAGTCCTAAAAAATGTTTACAGTAGTTGTAGTTTCTTTTTTGTTACTTTTTTCTTTGTTGAAAGTGTTGAAATGTTGATAACATAAATTGTATTCACGGTATTTTCACAAATAATTGTTCCAGCGCTTTT
>JAJFUH010000025.1 GCA_021372535.1 bacterium | reverse complement strand
TGCATTTTTCATCCTTCGTTGTTACTCTCGATTGTCATGAGTGTTTATCTGAAGATGCAACAACGGGTCACGGTTCTCTATCCCCGGTCTGGCGCCGGATGACCCCGTAACGCCGTCATTCCCGAATCTTTAATCGGGAATCCATATACAGTTTCCATGCATTTTTCATCCTTCGTTGTTACTCTCGATTTTTTAAATCGAAAAAAAGACTTGACAAAAATACATTTTGTAATAACATTAATACAAATTGTATTAATGAGGGAGGAGTATATATGATGAAAAGAAAAAAATTATCAAGCACAGAGTGGTCCCTTATGAAAATCTGTTGGGAAAAAGGTCATGCGACTGTACGTGAAATTTATGAAGAAACGTTAAAAGAGAAAAAACGGGGCTATCAGACTGTCAAGACGATGCTCGATCGCATGGTTAAAAAAGGATTTCAGATGCGGGATAAATTAGGCCCGATCTGGCTCTATAAACCGGCTGCTTCCCGCATGAAAATAATGAAAGAGGAAATCGAAACGCTGACGGATAATGTGCTGGACAACACCCTTGTACCGCTTTTTGCCCATCTGGCAGAAAAGGAAAAACTGACTCGTGAGGAAATAAAAGCGCTGAGAGATTTGATCGAAAAGCATAAGGGGGAACTCTGATGGAATCCATTATTATTTTTGCCGGACGCCTGATGAGATATCTCTGGCCGGTAACATGGCAGATTTCAATCCTGGTTGTGGCTGTCATCGTTATCGAGAGGTTATTCAGGCGGTCCGCAACGATGTTTCGATATCTGCTGTGGTGTCTTGTACTTGCACGGTTGTGTTTGCCGTTGAACCATATTATTCGATACGTATCTCGGCTGTTTCCCGAACGTGCGGCTCACATGGTTCATAAGGCCGGAGAGCTGTACGGCATGACATTCAATACAATCATCGATGTTCCGGGCAGTTTTCTGTCGGTTGAACACTCGGGACACTCTTTTCCGGAGTTATTTTTACTTTTCATAAGTGCGGCATATTGTATCGGTCTTCTCGGTTACATGGTTCTCGCTTTTATCAGTTTCTTCAGGACGAGACAACTGTTGCGTCACTGCGTTCCCGTCATAAACTCTGATATTCTGGCTCTCTTCGGCAAACTTACCCGCGAACTGAATATCAGGCAGCCGGTCGAATTGCTTTCCATTGATACGGAAAAAGTGAAAATGCCGTCTTATACCGGCATATTCCGGCCTCGCATAGTGCTGTCCGGCGCCATAGTCGATGAATGGTCGGTCGAGGACTGCGAACCGATTCTGCTCCACGAGCTCTATCATATAAAACGTCGCGATATGGCATTGAACTGGCTGCAGATTGCGGTACAGGCAGTCTATTTTTTCAACCCGTTTGTCTGGTATGCGAATAACCGGTTGAGAGCTGTACGGGAGGAGTTATGCGATGACGGAGTTGTCAGGCACCTTGGCAGCGGATTTACACGGTATGCGCTGAGTTTGCTCAGGATCGTCGAAGAAACGTCACTCGATAATCGCCCGGGATTTGTATTGATTCAATTGATCGGGCACGAGAACAGAATCAAGGAAAGGATACGGAGAATCATGAAAAACGACTACAAAAAGAATGAAATTCTGTCGGTACCGTCCATACTGATATTAACCGCTCTGGCTGTTATTACCGTTGTATTCGCATGTGTGGAAACGGATAATATTACTTCCACCTCTTCACCTGTTTCAAAAACGGTTCAACAGGACATTGAATCTCCGCTTATCGTAAAGATATATAAAAATGGTACATACGAAATTGGGGTGTGCCCGCAACAAAGGATGATTTTGAAAGAATCTACAGGGATCAGTTGGTCAAGCACAATTATTTTATCGGCGGGAAGGTGGAAACGGAACGCGGTACCGATGATGAGTCTATACGGTTTTATGCTGAAACCATCGAGCGGATTCATAAGGATCTGGACAAGGAAATTCGTGTTGCCGCAAAAGAGCGAACTCTAAGGCTGCGCCAGAATGCTTTAGTTCCCGAAATTAAAGAAGAAGGCATCTTAAGTGAAGCGAGCAAGATGCTGTCTTTCATAATACAAGCGGAAAAAAACTATTACACTTCGGAAAAAAACTATATCGACTTCGATTTCGGTAATGACTGTAAACCGATAGGTTTTGTCCACCCCGAAAACGCGCATTATGAATATGCTTTCAAGGGCGATAAAGCACTTGCCCGTGAACGGATCGATGTCAACAACGATGGCGATACCGATGACGGCATAACCTTATCGGTCAATGAAGTCGAAGGCATTCTTTCCGGGTCGAGTTTGAAGGGGAATAATGAGGTATCTTCCGGGACGATACATAAATCATTGAAAATCTCGATACTTGAAAACGGAGACTACGAAATTGATGGTAAACGAGTATCGCCATCGCAATTGGAACAGGCTTTAATAGAAAACAAAGACAAAATCAGCGACCCGAAAACTATAATGGAAATCCAATTTAAAACGACATCGGAAAAAGAAAAACCTTCTGGATATTATTTATTAATAAAAACTATCCAGAAAATTGGTATTAATATAGATACGTCCAATGTTGAAAAATCTTTTCCGGAATGATCGATTTGATGTCCGGGGCGCTTACTCTTCTCCCAACACCTCACTTATCTTCCGGGCGAGCTCGTTCATGCTGAAAGGTTTCTGTATGAAATGAACTCCTTCTTCGAGCATTCCGTGATGTACGATTATATCGCCCGTGTACCCGGACATGAAGAGGACTTTGATTCCCGGTTTTATTGCTACGATCCTGTTTTTTAACTCGGAACCGTTCACTTCCGGCATCACCACATCGGTTATCAGAAGATCGATAGGTGTATCACTTTTTTCGCACAGCGAAAGCGCACCGAGCGGTGAATCCGCAACCAGAACCGTGTAACCGAATCTCTCGAGCATCATTTGTGCTACCCTGCGCACCATGGGATCGTCTTCCACCAGCAGTATCGTTCCGGAACGGGAAGAGACCGGCATTTCTTCATTATTTTCAGTTGTTTTTTCTTCATTGATTCCGGGGATATGGATTTTAAAGGTAGTACCCTGACCCGGCTCGCTGTAAACATTGATGAATCCGCCATTCTGCTTGACGATACCATATACGGTGGCGAGCCCGAGGCCGGTACCTTTACCGACTTCTTTCGTGGTGAAAAAAGGCTCGAAAACATGCGAAAGGGTCTCCTTTCGCATTCCCGCTCCGTTATCACTCAAGCTCAGCATGACATAGTATCCGGGAGGAAATTCACTCTGTTCATGGGATAAGGTGTTTTCAATGAGGACATTTGCGGTTTCAATCGTTATCATGCCCCCGTTCGGCATGGCGTCACGGGCATTGACAGCCAGGTTGATGAGAATCTGCTCGATCTGTGTAGGATCGAATCTGATCTTCCAGAGGTCTTTATCGGGATGAAAACGCAGATCGATATCCTCTCCGATAAGACGGGCAAGCGTCTTCTGCGTACTCGTGATCAGATCGTTCAGATCCATGGGCCGGGGAGAAATGATCTGCTTACGGGAAAAAGCGAGGAGCTGCCGGGTGATATCACGGGCATGGCTGGCCGCCTTTTCAATCTCAACCACATCATTCAGCAGGGGATCATCGTTGTGCAGACGGGTTTTGATCAATTCCGCATATCCGAGGACGACATTGAGCATATTGTTGAAATCATGCGCCACGCCTCCGGCAAGACGGCCCACCGATTCCATCTTCTGTGCCTGGAGAAGTTGTGATTCAAGCTTTGCTTTTTCCTCTTCCGCCAGTTTATGCTCGGTTATATCCTGAACAAGGGAAACGATGCCGATAAAATCGTTGTCCGGCCCGACGAGCGGCGCATTGAACCACTCGCAGGTAATGAGTTTTCCGTTCTTCGTCAGATTGTCGACGATAATATGTGCCGCACCTTTTTGCGCTGTCAGGTCATGCCAGATTTTTTCAAATTCCGGCCATGATGCCTCCGGCATGATGTCCCTCCACGAATGGAGAGCACGGGCTTCTTCACTGGAGAAACCAAATATCCGTTCTGCGGCGGGGTTCCATGATACTACGTTATCGTCAGGGTTCCATTCGATGAAAGCCAGAGGCGATTGCTCCACGAGCAGTGACAGCCGCTGCTGGGATTCACGGATAATCTCCTGCAGACGGGCTGCATGGAGCGCTATGGCCCCTTGTTTTGCAAGAGTCTGATAGAGGAGAATTTTTTCTTCGTCGAAATACCCTTTTATTTTACTCACAATGAGTATATAGCCCATCCACTCATTATCGACGGCGAGCGGAAGGACGGCGCGACTGGCTCCGCCAGCCGCCCGAATAAATTCACGGGAAAAGGAATCGATATTATCATCGGTCAGGATATCATTTGTGATAAATAGCTGATTTCCGGAAAACATTCCGAGCATAGGAAAACGGGAGACCGGAAATTTCGATCCCGCGGATACCTGTGGAATTATTCCGCTCTCGAATGAATCGGCTCGACGGGCGATGGCTGTGAGTTCTCCTCCTTCTGTGGTGAACATCATGATAGACACGAAAGTTTGTGGATATATTCCGGCATTTTGAATCAATACATCGAGCACTTCATTCTCGGTATTTTTACCCATCAGTGCCTGGTTGATTTCCAGACGCATTCTGGTTTCACGGAGATTATGCTCGAGCTGGGCTTCAGTCTTCTTGCGCTCGGTGATGTCCCGGGCGATGGCCCACATGACGACAGGCTCTCCTCTGTCATCGCGCATCAGAAACGTCCTCAGTTCAACGGGGAAAATGGTCCCGTCTTTTCTGCGATATTCTTTTTCATATACTGTGGAGTAGCCATGCGCAAGGATTTGTTCTTCAATAATGCCCTCTTCGAAGGAATGCCATTTCTCCGGGGTCAGGTCTCTGTAGGTCAGCTGATTTAGCTCCTTTTCCGTGTAGCCGATCAAAGTCTGAAATGCGTGGTTGGCCTCCTGAATACGGCCGGTCATGTCGATGCTGACAAATGCATCCATCATGGTTTCGTGCAGGCGACGGTATTTTGATTCGCTTTCGCGAAGCGCCTGTTCGATTTTAACGCGATCGGTTATTTCCAGTATAATCCCGTCCCAGAGAATTGAACCGTCGGATTGCAGTTCCGGACGGGATACACAAGTATACCAGCGCACTTCTCCGTTTACGATAACACGTAATTCCTCCTTCCACGGCTGGAGTGTTTCGGCGGATTTAATGATCGATTCATCGAGTTTTTCCCTGTCATCAGGGTGAATGATAGCGGCAAGGAGGGAACTGTCTCTCATGAGGTCTTCAGGTTCGATACCAAACAGTTCACGTGACGCAGAGCTCACAAATGGAAAAGAATATGTTTTATCGGGATGTATGGTAAACAGGTAAACCATGCCGGGAATATTTTCCATCAAACGCTGATACTTTTCATCGCTGTCTCCGAGAGCATCCTCCATTTGCCTGTTCTCGGTAATATCCTGTATTGTCAAAAGATTGAAATGATGTCTGTCGGTATTTCTGCAAACATGGTGGCTGTTGATTATCATCGTTCGCCGGCCATGGTTTCCGAATTCGTATTCAAATTCGAAATCGTTAAATACCGTGTATTGAGAAATATACTGATCGAGCACTTTTCGAAGCCTCGGAATATCCCACTGCCCGCCGCCCACCTCATAGATCAGACGGCCTTCCGTGTTTTCGGGTGTGAGCCGGAATGTCCTGTAAAAGGATCGATTCGCCATGACAATACGAAGCTTGTCGTCCAGCACCATAAAGGGTTCTCTGACAGTATCGACTATACGCTCCGCAAGATACAGATCGTTTCCCGAGTCTTTTTGACCGCCGAAAACACTCATTCAATAAAATCCGGAATTAAGAGGAAATTGATTATATTCATATAAAATGCTAATATATCATTTTCTTTAAAATACGCCATATAAATTTCTTTTTTTGAATATTGAATAAACACAAGTATACCAAACACTTACATTATGAGAAATATGAAATTTATGAGGAAATATCGTATTAATAATGATTATTATACATCAGAAAATATTCGCATAGATTTTAAAAAAATGTGTTGTTTATTGCAGTGATTTGTTTCATTGATTGGGTTCCGGCTGTGTTGCAGGACGAACAAAGACGGAAAGGTAAATCACTGGTAACCGATCTGTTCACAAAATTTAATAGAACGCGGATTTTCGTGGATTATGATTTTTTATCTTTTTTTGGGGTGTTAACGTTTAATAATTGATAATAATAGTATAAATAATATGTTATATAAAATTTTATCTTTGTGTCTTCGTAGTTGAATATTTTCATGAGTATTCCGGGTTACCATGATAAATTGACTTTTTGAATGAAAAAAGATGGAACATGATCCTCCTGGAGAAGTACAATAGTAAATCAGCGTTGATTATCAGGGTGATTTTATGAATGCACGATGATCCGGCACACGATAAAATGCGGAGTCGCCGTCAGGCGATTCTCCTTGACTTCACGTCCATAATAAACCATAATTGGAAACCTGATCATTCCCGTTTTTACTGATGGAAATTTCCCCGTTGTGTCTCCGTACCCGCTCCCTTTCGCTTTATTGAGTGTTCGGGCGCCGGGCGTTCAGGCACGGTGGTTTTTTTTCATTTCAAAGGAGTACCCGTGAGCACGTTGCGCATGCACCCGATACTGTTGTGCCTTTTTTATGTACTTGCAGCGCCCCCCGCTTTTGCACAGATAACCGCGAAAATGATCGACTCACCCATCAAGCTTGACGGCTCTCTTTCGGAGAAGGCATGGGAATCTGCGGAAGTCGTTTCGGACTTCACCCAGCGCGAGCTGACGGAGGGCGCACAGCCCACTGAGCGGACAGAGGTACGGATAATCTACAACGAAGACCATCTCTATATCGGTGTGAAGTGCTTTGACAGCGAACCGGACAAAATACTGCACCGTGAGCTGAAATGGGATACCGGCCTGAATAACGAAGATATTTTCGGAGTGTTGATCGACACTTATCATGACAAGCGCATGGGTTTCGCCTTTGTGACCAATGCCAACGGCGCCCGTGACGATGCGACTTTTCTGAGCGATAAGGACGCCAATTACCAGTGGGACGGCATCTGGGAAGTGGCATCGCGGATAACCGATTTCGGCTGGTCGTGCGAGTTCGAGATACCCTTCAAGACCCTGCGGTTCCCCACCACCGAGCAGCAGATATGGGGTATCAATTTTTCCCGGAGTATCCGGAGAAAAAACGAGGAAGTTGAATGGCGCGGCTGGCGAAGAGACGAGGGTCCCACCCATCTGGCGAGCGCCGGGACTATCGTGATTCCCGGGCGGATCAGACCCGGACATCAGCTCGATGTGACACCCTATGTGCTCACGGGCGCGGAGAAACAGCGGACGAAAAAACTTGATGATGTATTCAATTACGGTGTTGACCTCAAGTATGGCATCACCTCGAACATGACCCTCGACCTGACCACAAAAACCGATTTTGCCCAGATCGAGAGCGACAAGGATGTCATTAACCTGACACGGTTTCCTATCCAGTATCCGGAAAAACGTGATTTTTTCCTCGAGGGTCTGGAAACGTTCGATTTCACCCAGGGCGGAACGAAACTCTTCTATTCGAGGAATATCGGCATCGACCCGGTCACCCGTGAGGGTATCCCTATCCTCGGCGGAGCCAAGCTCACCCAGAAACAGGGCGGATACCGCCTCGGTGTCATGACCATTCAGACAGAGGAGGAAGGGAACTTTCCCTCGACCAATTACTCGGTCGTCCGTGTGCGCAAGGACGTGTTCGAACAGTCGTACATCGGCTTCATCGGCTCGAGCGTGCTCGATGCCAGGGATCACGACAATCAGGTATTAGGGTTTGATTTCGGATACAGGACCGGTAAGTTTCTCGGGAAGCGTAACCTCGACATCCAGGGATATATCACCGGTTCTTCGGACGATGGGTTGGCCCATGACAATCTGGCCGGGAGAATCTATTTCTCCTATCCCAACGACCTGATCAGCTGGTATGGTCTCTACCATACACTCGATGAAAATTTCAAGCCCGGTGTGGGATTCGCCAGCAGGGTGGGAATCAAGAATTACATCTGGTTTCTCACTATCTCTCCGAGGCCGAACATCCCCTATGTGAAAAAGCTGGTTTTCAAGCCGTTCGACATCAATTACACCACCGACATGGACGGCGTCCTCGAAACCCGTAACGAGGAAATCCGTCCCCTCGGATTTATTTTCAATTCGGGCGATGTCCTCGATTTCAAGATATGGAACAAGTATGATTTTATCGACAAGCCCGATGGCTGGAAAATATTCGGGGATACGGTTGTTCCCCGGGGGACGTACACATGGTGGTACTATGACATCCAGTACTCCGGGAGCCGTAACCGCCCGGTAGCGCTGAATTTCAACACCAACTTCGGCGATCACTACTGCGGCACGCGGACCTATTACAACGCCTCGCTCGCTTTCAAGCAGACTGAATACATCGCGCTCTCCGCCGATATGACGTATAACGATATCAATATCAATGACAGCCGGTTCATCACCCGCGAGTACGGTGGAAGGATGGGTGTGGATTTCAGCACACGGCTTTCATCCTCCGTTTTCGTCCAGTGGAACAACAAAACCAACGAGGTCACCACGAATTTCCGCATCCATTATATCCCGCGGGTGGGGAGCGATATTTACATTGTCTACAATCACCTGTTGGAAGAAGAATTCGATTACCGGACCAAAGAGAACGCCGCCATGCTGAAAGTGAATTATACGTACAGGCTGTGAAATTGTCCGCAAATCTGTTCCTGAGGGAGCTCGCGCATTGTATTCTTTTTCCGCGATGAAGTGCCTTATTTTCTCCCTGGGGTAATGTAATAAATTCCTGTTTACCCTCACCTTTTGATACCCTCTACTATTAATGGGAGAGGGGTCCGTTTACGGAGTCCGGTCTAAGGCTCTTCCTCGCCCTGAACTTGTTTCAGGGAGAGGAGGTCAGGAGGGTGAGGGTTTAAGAGGGCTGTGAAAAAGTATATATTTCACGAGCCCTATGACGAAATGTGTTGTTTTGTTGCTGTCAAGGGCATGTAAATCGGCACTTCGTACCGACCCTTGACAGCTTATATCCACACTTACAGACTTTATCACAAGACTTTTAAAGGTACAGGAATATATGATAAATCCGGTTTAAAAACGGTAATCCCCAAAAATGTTTCCGCCGTCGTTCCCGTCGGTGTACGGGTAATGAACACCATATTATTCCGGCAGTCCTTCCCTCCTGATAAGCGCAATAAATGTTGACGGATTGACAATCGTGATTCCCCTGAAATCCTTCAGGCCGGTAAGATGACGGTCCCCTGGAGTGGTATTGTCAAGACCTTATTTAACGGGTGTGACAAAACAGGTTGTTTTAAGAAATGATGTGATCTATTTTTTCTCCTGCACGATTTGTGCGGAAGCCAAACAGACAGGAGTCAGGCGGAAAAGAGTGAAAATTCACATGAACACACCGGGAAGCGCCCTGGTGGCTGCATTTGTATTATTGATGGCTGTCGTTGTCTCCGGGGTCTATGCGGAGGAAACCGGCAATTATTCCGCTCCCCGGAACTTCATTTTCTTCAACAGAGAGCACGAGCGGATATCGGAGACCAGTTTTCTCGAAAACGAATCCATCGACGGCGCCCAGCTCAAGTACACATGGCGGGAGCTCGAGCCTGAGCGGGATAAATACGAGCTCCGTCCGCTGCTCGCTGACCTCGCGTTCCTCGAACAACACGGCAGGCGGCTTTTTCTGCAGCTTCAGGATGTCTCGTTCGACGAAACCGTCACCGTTCCCGACTACCTTCGTGACGACCCTGCCTTCGGCGGGGGCGCGGCGCGCAAGTACGAGTTCGGGGGAGACGATGAATCGAGGCCCATATTCGACGGATGGGTGGCGCGGCGGTGGGACCCGGCTGTGCGTGCCCGTTTCATCAGGCTTCTGCAGGTGCTTGGCAGGGAACTCGATGGTCGTATCGAAGGGTTGAATCTTCCCGAGACGGCCATCGGATTTGGTGAGAGCGGCAGGTTCCATCCCGAGGGATTCACGTACGAGAGCTATGTCGAAGGCATAAAGGCGATCATGACCGCTGCCCGCCAGGCGTTCCCGAAGTCCTGTGTGATCCAGTATGCCAATTTCATGCCGGGCGAATGGCTCCCGTGGACCGACCACGGCTATCTCAGGGCCGTTTACGAACATGCGGAGCGAATCGGAGTGGGTGTCGGCGGCCCCGACCTGCTTCCGTACCGGAAGGGACAGCAGAATCACAGCTACCCCCTCATCGCGGCGCGCGGCCCGAAAATTATGGCTGGTATTGCGGTGCAGGATGGAAACCTGGAGGACAAAAATCCCGCTACGGGGAAGCGTGTGACAGTGGATGAGCTGTACCTTTATGCAAAAGACCGTCTGCGGCTGGACTACATCTTCTGGGGGACGCAGGAGCCGTACTATTCGAATGAAGTCCTTCCTTACATTCGTGGTCTGAAACCCGGTCAGGTGCGCTGAGCGCTTCGGTCATCAACGGCGGGAACGCATCTTTACTTACTCTTTGTCTTCCCGGGCATTCTGTTCCGACTTTCCGGTTAATATCTTATGAATCTTTTCCGCCATCTCCGATTTAAGAAGTGGTTTTCCAAGATACTCCCGAATCCCCATGGCCAGGGCTTCTTCTTTTGAAAGCCGTTCGCTGAATCCGGTGCAGATAATGATTGGAATGTCGGGTCGAATATCGAGAATGCCCCGGGCAAGTTTATCTCCCGGAATGACCGGCATGGTCATATCCGAGATGACGAGGTCGATCTGTTCATGGTTCTTGCGGAAAAAGTCAAGCGCATCAACACTGTTTGTCATTGCAGTGACATCGTAACCTAAGCTCTTGAGAATACGGGTGCCTATTTCGACAATATCAGGCTCGTCATCGACAAAAAGGATATGACCGCTGCCGGAATAGTCGGGAGCTTTTTCTGTCGCTGTTACTTCCTGATTCTGGTCGGTCAGGGGCAAGTATACATTAAACGTGCTTCCTTTCCCCGGCTCGGAATATACGGTAATTATTCCTTTTAAACTCGTGACAATACCATGAATTATCGATAACCCGAGTCCGGTGCCTTCACCCTGGCTTTTGGTGGTGAAATAGGGTTCAAAAATCCGCTGCTGAACATCCTGGGTCATGCCATATCCTGTATCGCTTACAATCAATCTTGCATAACGCCCTCTTGTCAGGCCCGGATGACCGGAAACAAAATCATCATCTAAAGTGATTTCATTGAACTGAACGGTAAGGGTTCCTTCATTGTCTTTTTTCATTGCGTGTGCGGCATTCGTACAGAGATTCATGATAATCTGGTGAACATTGGAAGGATTGGCAACGACATATCCGGTTTCATATTCGATGTTTTGTACAATATTAATGTATGAAGGCAACGAGGCGCGCAGGAATTTCAGGCTCTCCTTGAGAATTGGCGAAATCCGGAGCGGAACATTCTTCGTTTCTTGCTTACGGCTGAAAATGAGAATCTGATCTACGACTCCCCGCGCGCGATTTCCTGCTGCGAGGATTTTCTCCATATCGGATCGCATAGTGCTTCCTTCGGGAGTTTCCATTATCACCAGCTCGGCATACCCGATTATTGCAGTGAGTATATTATTGAAATCGTGCGCGATCCCGCCGGCAAGCGTTCCGATCGCCTCCATTTTCTGAGACTGGAACAACCGGGCCTCGAGTTTTTTCCTCTCGGTGATGTCGCGGATGATGATCTGGAAATACATTATGTTTCCGTCACCGTCGAAGCGTACGTTCCCGGTCACATTGCATGTGAGTTCACCGCCGTCTTTTGTAACGAAAAGCATTTCCCGATCCTGAATATATCCTTTGTTGAGGAGTTCGTTTCTTATCAGCACGGAATCATCCTTGTGCGCATATATCATCCCGATATTTTTCCCGACCGTCTCGCCTCGTGTATATCCGAAGAGGTTGAGCCAGGCCTTGTTGACATCGAGTATCGTTCCCTTGGGTGAAACAAGATCCAGTGCATCGAGCGATGTTTCAAAAAGCGTACGGTATTTTTCTTCAACACTCATCCGCTCGCTGATTTCGCTTTGCAGGCTGGCAGTGCGCTTTATTACCAGTTTCTCGAGCAGGACATGGCGGGACACGGCGTAAACGATCAGAGAGAGTATCGCCGTACATCCGAGTGAAAAAATCACGAGGAAACCGGTTGCGCGGTACCAGGGAGTGAGCACCACGAATTCACACATCGCAGGGGAACTGTCGATGTTCAGGTTGCGATCGATCGACCGTACTTCAAAACGGTGCCTCCCGGCGCTCAGCCCGGAGAAAGAGGCCGAGGTCACCTGTTGAAACGGCAACCATGGACCGCTGTCGATCCTCCAGGAAAACAACAGCCGGTTGTGGAGAGTGTACTCCCATTTATCCGCCCCGTAAAATCCGATGCGGCCGTTCCCGCCCGGAGTCACTTCGAGCCTGGTATCCTGTGGAGTGATATATGTTTCCGGGGGGTATACATCGGATTCGGGATAATAAAGACTTATTCCCATGGCGGTACATGCCCAGATACGGTGGGCCCTGTCCTCGAATACCTTGTATACGATTGCGTCGGGAAGACCGTCTTCGAAAGTTTGAGCGATCCACGAATCCTGAAAAAAGCGGTGAATCCCGGTCCCGGAACCGGCGATGATACTGCCGTCGGAGCATTGCGTCAATGACCGTACCGTTTCCAGATCTGTGGACTTTACCGTCGTCCATGAGGAGCCGTCGAATTCCTGTATCATATCCCTGCCGCCTATCCAGATTTTACCGTCGTTTCTTTCAAGGAAACAGAATGCGCCTCCCATTGTGTATCCGTCTTCCGGGCCGAATTTCTGGATATAACCGTCGTGGTAACGGTTCAGACCCGAGGTCTCGAGGAACCATGTATCTCCGTTCGTGGCGGTATGTATTTCCCAGAGAGATGATCCTGAATCGTTGGCGTTAATATCGCCGGGAAACGGTTCGAACTGGTCGTTTTTCAGTATTTCAATGCGGTAGTCGCCTGCGGGTGTCTGTAAATATACCCACGCGGAATCATTGCCCCGCTGCTGGATCAGAAAGATTTCTGTTGCCAGGGGATGCTGAATGGCGCCGAAGACCTTTTTCACGGTGTCGTAATACACGATTTTGTTGCCGCGGGATCCAAACACCAGTTTTCTCCCGTCGAGCATACACATATCTATTTTCCAGGGGCGAAAGGGTTCCGGAACGAGAATGGTCTCCCACTTGTCTCCCCGCAGTACGAGAAGCGAGTCTTCCATTCCGAAAAAGATGCTTCCGTCGTTTGATTCGAATGAATAATGAACAATCCGCCGGATATCGGGCAGGCCCGGCGGGATTCTCCATGTCGGGTGCGAATACCGCGCAAGCCCGCTGGAGGTCGCTATCCAGAAACATCCGTCGGATGTGGCTTCCATATCAAGAAAGAACCCTGACAACACCCTGTTTTTCTTCACGATCTCGATATGATCATCCTCGAAGCGGAAAAGGTTCCATGAGGCATTCCATGCTTCCGATACAGTGGTTCTGAGCCATATGCTCCGGTCGATACCCCTCCAGCCCGCGCATATAATCCCCGGTACGCTGAAATCCATCTGCCTCCATGATGCGCCGTCGAAGATCAGCAGAATCTTTTTCCCCGTCCGCCGGGAGTCAGCGACCACAAACACCTCGTGTGCGTCGTTTTCAACAGGATTTCCGGGATTTTCGGCTTTGATGGCTCCCGGCAGCGGAAACGCCTCCCATTCCGGCGGGGAATGCGGGTGTCCCATATTCGGCGCGCATTTTACGATTCCGTTCCACCCGGTTATCCACAAACCGCCGTCACGTGCCCGGATCATGTCGATGAACCGGGAGATGGGGGTTTCACCGGCGCGAAGCAGAAGCGTCGATATTCCCGTATCATAATCGAATATCATGAGACTGTCGGGAAGAAGATAATAGATTTTCCCCTGAGATGTGGGGAGGAAGGGGAATCGATTGTTGAATGAAAGCATGCTTTTAAAACCGGGAAGGCCGATTATCTTTTTCTCCCACCGGCCGTCGTGAAACCTCTGAAAACCGCCCGTGTCCCCGGCATACACCGTCCAAAGGTCACCGGATGAGTCAGAGAATACCTTCGCAAAAGGAATAGGGCTCGGCAGTCTGGAAAAGCGATACCCGTCATAACAGCTCATCGAATCCACTACGCCGTGGTTGATCAATATTCTGCCGTCGGCGTCCGCGGTGACGGAGCCTGTCCATGATTCCATCATCCCGTCCTGGGAGGTGAAAAACCGCCAGTGCACTAGATCCTGGACAGAGGGGACAGCGGGAGAAATGAAAGCATTTGCAAGCGGAGTGTTCGAAGCAATGGCGGTTCGGATAAAAAATTGTTTAACGATTACTATGAAGAATAGTAACGATGTCAAGAGTACTATTCGACAGGTGAAACGGGATACATTTCTTTCCTGTTTTTCAGGAGCTTTCATATCGATACCGTCTCTTACAGTAACACGGTTTCAACTTCCAAGCGCACTACAGGTGTATCCGTTTTATTCGTTTAACAAATATATCATAAGGGCTTTTTAGCACAAGTATTTTTCGTGGACGGTTGTTTCAATCGCTCCATGACGATATATAACAGGCACATAATAATATACAACACATGAAGTGTACGATATTCCCTGATGATGCCGCCATGCGGGTGCTTCAAAAAATCCTCAAAACTGGAACAAATCCCTTTGAATAATCAGGGTTTCAGGCATCGTTTTTAAAAGTATGTAATTGAGGTTATCCAGTTAAGTCAGCAAACATCATTAATCCCCCTCGGCTTCACCATGTGTCACCCTTATAATACTGGCGACTCCCCCAAAATCCACGATGAATTGTATTGTAATACGTTGATTATAAATAGAATATAGACCAAAAATGCCTGTGAACGGAAAGTAAGGCTTTTCACGGGGTGCCCTTTTACCTGGTTGCTTCCTTTTGGCACGCAAAGGAAGTAACATATATGAAAAGTGTTCTTAAAAATGAGGAATTACCACATAAATTCTTATAATAATGGTGACAAAATAATTTTATATATTATAATGTCGGTTAACGACAACGGAGGGAAGGAAAAATGAATCATACGGCTCGTGACATCATGACGAGGAAGGTCATTGTCGTTGAAGAGGATACCGCTATTCATGATCTGATCAGGATTTTTGTGGAAAACATGATAAGTTGTGTCCCCGTGATGAACAACGAGAAGAAACTCGTCGGCATAGTCACAAAAACGGACATATTAGGCCACTGTATGGATATCGATCTTCATGTATCCGTAAAAGAAGTCCTCAAGGATGTTCTGGAATTCTGTTCGGAACATGGTGATGAAGAACCACCGGCGGCGCATGAAATGACGGTACGGGCAATCATGACTCCCGAGCCGATCACTGCCGGAGAAGATATATCTGTTGAATCTCTGGCAAAAACAATGATAGACCATAAAATTCATCGATTGATCATTACAAGGGATCATGAGATTACGGGGATTGTAAGCACCCTCGATATCCTCTATCATGTTGCGGGAATAAATAAAAAATGAGCGAAGATGATAAAATGATGCCCGGTAACGATCGGGAAAAT
>JAJFUH010000024.1 GCA_021372535.1 bacterium | reverse complement strand
ATTATTTGTATAACCACGGGTGGAATCGTCGTATGATTCTTTCAGTGATGATACCAATGCTTTCATGGTATGCGCAAATTGTTCGATAACCTTGATTACTGCTTCCTCCTTGCTGTGACCTCTTTCAAAACATACATAGCGCCCATGACCAAGATAGAACGCTGAATCAAAATCCCAATCGGAATTTTGATTTTCCGCATGCGAACTCAGTGCTGAGCAGGTTATTACAACCAGGAAGGCGATAAAAAATAGCAGTTTAGTTTTCATTTGTCTGTTCCATTATTGAAGGTTATCCGATTGATACACATGATCAATATGCTTATTATGAACAGATATTACTTTCCTTAAAATACTCATTTATTAAAGAATATCAACTTGGAAACTGGCGCTTTTCCATTTATTCAGAACACTTTAAAGATGATACTTTCCTTTGCACGCCCAAAGGAAAGTATCCCAAGGAAAGGGCGCCCGAGAAAAGCCTTTTTCCCCGTCCATCGCCCGTTTTTCGGGAATGTGTGAACTCACGAGCCTTCGGCTCGCTCGGACAGCACCCATTCTTTTTCCGAAAACCGGTTGTGGACGAGGGGCTTTTCAACGGGTTTTTATTTCGCAGAATTCTGAAGTACTGGATCACTATTTATCAAATAATATCCGTACATTACTCCGTCTTGCGCGCCGTTACTCAGGCGGCCAGGAAACGTATGTATCGTGCTTGACAAATGGATTGTATTTCTATAATTTTAACAAGACATAATTATATAATTAAAGCCGACTTATAAAGGCTCCATATTGAGAGAAGCGAAGAAAATACTGAGCGTGTTCATCGCCGCTCTGCTGGGCATTCAGAGCATGGCTTTCGCGGCCGATGTGACGAACGTGGACTATACAGTCAACGGCAACGATGAGGTCGTGGTGACCTACGATCTCCGCGCTGACGGGCCGTGCACGATTCGTCTCGAGGTGCTCCGCGAAGACGATAAAAACTTTCTGATCGTACCCCGGACAGTGAGCGGCGACATTGGCCCGAACATCGAGCCGGGTCGCGGGAAACGGATCGTATGGCAGGTTTATAAGGATATAAAACGCCTGCAGGGCGATGTGTATGTTCAGGTTGTGGCGGAAGGTGGTGAAAGCTTATCAAGGCCTTCGACAACAATCCAAAAGAAGAAATCGAAAACGAAGTGGATTGTTCTCGGAGCGGTTGTAGCCGCCGGTGGGGTTGCTGCAATCTTGTTGGGAAGATCGGGACAGCAGGACGATTCAGGGACGGCATCGATAAGGGTAACTCTTCCGGAATGAAAGGGATTACGCGAACGGTATGGAATGGAAATTTATAACAATGCAAAGAATTTTTCTCATATTGTTGATGTTCCTTGTTTGCCTGTCTTGCAATGAGCGTAAGAATCCGATTTCCAGCGACTCCGAAGAAGGCTTTGTGGTGATACAAGCCACCTTTGTTCAAACGGGAGCGGCAAAAATTGCCATAGCCCCGACAGTCCGCGCGGATATTACATTCTATAATTCTGAAAACGTACAGATCGCATATTCTGATATGAGTGTCAGCGGCCGTGTGGTGTCGGGTACGGTAAAAATAAAGGCGGGATCGGGCATTAGAGCCGAGATGCATTGTTACGATGGATCAGGAAATCTTACGTATACAGGTTCTGCATATGATATTACTATAATAAAGGGAGAGACGAATACAGTTTACATTACGCTGACACCGAAGCAAGCGCCTGCAGCACCAAGCAACCTTCAAGCGGAAACAATTTCATTTTCAGAAATTAAACTGACGTGGAAAGATAATTCAACCAGTGAGCAGGGATTCATAATCGGAAAGAAGGAGGGGACAGGGAGCTTTACCTACTTGTCAGTAGACGCTGGAGTGACAACCTATTCTGATACATGGTTGAAATCTGATACCCAGTATACATTTCGAGTGCAAGCTTATAATTCCGCTGGTAACTCTGCGTATTCCAACGAGTCTTCAGCGCATACACAACCCGGTCCGAGTAACCTTCAAACGGAAACAATTTCTTATTCAGAAATTAAGCTTACTTGGAAGGACAATTCAAAAAATGAGCAGGGATTCCGTATCGAGCGTAAAGAAGGTTCATGGAGTTATATCGAAATCGGGATAGTAGGCACTGATGTGACGACTTATTCCGCGACTGGACTAAAATCAGATACCCTATACACATTCCGGGTGCGGGCATATAGTACCAATGGTAACTCTGAATACTCTAATGAGTCTTCGGCAAGAACTCAATATCAACCCCCTGCAGCGCCGAGTAACCTTCAAGCTGTAACAATTTCATATTCAGAAATCAAGTTGAACTGGACAGATAATTCATCGAATGAACAGGGATTCATTATCGAGCAGATGGAGGAAGGGAGCTTTGTCGAAATTGGGACAGTGGGTGCAGGTGTGACAACCTATTCCGTGACCGGACTGACAGCTGATACGCAGTATACATTCCGGGTGCTTTCATTTAATACCCTTGGAACCTCTACTTATTCAAATGAGTCAATTACTCGAACTCTAACCGATATTCCAGATTCACCGAGTAACCTTCAAGCTGTAGCAATCTCATATTCGGAAATCGAGCTGACATGGACAGACAATTCGACAAATGAGAAAGGATTTCGCATAGAAAGAAAAGAGAATTCTGGAGACTTTATCGAAATAGGTACAGTGAACGCTAATGCGACATCCTATTCAGTTAACGGGCTGAAAGCTAATACACAATACACCTTTCAAGTACGAGCGTTTAATAAAAATGGGTTATCAGGGTATTCAAACGAGTCTTTTACGAAAACACAAACCGGTGGCGTTTTAACAGTGATTTCAGGAATTTCAATGTTATACATTCATGGTGGAACTTTCCAGATGGGTGATATATCCGGCAATGGTTGGTATAATGAGCAACCAGTCCATACAGTGACTCTTTCAAGTTTCGAGATGAGTATTACTGAAGTGACACAAGGCCAGTTTGAAACGGTTATGGGTAGGAAACCATCAAGTTGGAAAGGATCCACGTTTCCTGTTGATAGTGTGAGGTGGTATGTTGCAATGTCTTTTTGTAACAAATTAAGCGATCAGGCAGGTCTTGAAAAGTGTTACAACGAAAGTACATGGTTGTGTGATTTTAATAAGAATGGATTCAGATTACCGACAGAAGCCGAGTGGGAATATGCGTGCCGTGCGGGGACGACAACAGTATACAACACAGGTGATAACGAAAGTGATCTTTCCAGAGCTGGATGGTATGATGGAAACAGTGGACTGGATACACATAGTGTGGGCCGGAAGACACCGAACTCATGGGGTTTGTTCGATATGCATGGGAACGTGTGTGAATGGTGCAACGATTGGTATGGATCATATACTTATGATAGCCAGATTGATCCCACCGGACCCTCTACTGGTTCCGGTAACAAGATATTACGTGGCGGATGCTATTGTAACTCTGCTGGAGCTTGTACTTCAGCATGTCGTAGTGAAACAAATCCTTCGGAAGAACACCAAAGCATAGGTTTCCGTGTCGTCCGCAGGCCGTGAACGGATTCACCATTCGAGCCAACGGGAAGATATGATACTTAATGAAGGCGTGTGAAACCAGCACAACGGCGTGAAAATATGAGAAAAGATACCAGAGAAGGAGGATCGACATGAGACCTCGAATTCTTGTCATAGCGGCTCTGTGCCTGCTCATACCTGGAGCGGCTCCGGCCGATACTACGGGGCGAAGTCAGGCGAAGAAAATGAATCTTTCCTACCAGACCCCGGATTTATCCATGTCGGTGACATTTCTCGATCCGGACAACTTCATGGATGCCGGGCAGGAGGCCGAGCTGGCGGTGGAAGTGAAAAACGGCGGCACGGGTAAGGCATATGATGTGAAGCTTTCGTATGAGGGGCAGCTTCCGAAAGGTTTGATGGTGCGTCCCTCTACTGCGGATTTCGGCACGGTTCAGTCCGGTGAGACTAAGCGCGCGGTGTTCATGTTGTCGGCAAGCGACGAGCTTCCACTGACCACGGCGGGTATCACCTTCACTCTCACAGAGGGATACGGGGCGAAAACGGCGCCGATGAAAGTGAACCTCGCCTGCCGAGCCTTTGTGCCTCCGGAACTCGTCGTGGCAGACAATCTCGTGGTGGACAGGGAAGGCGATACCTCGTTCGGTAACGGCAACGGGCGTGTCGAGCCGGGCGAAATGATCGCACTGCCGGTGCTGATCCAGAACATCGGGCAGGGATTTGCGGAAGGTGTCTCGGTTAAATTTGTCGGAGGGGGCGGTCTTCTGACCACGTCGCGTACCGAATTTTCGCTGGGCGACATGGAACCCGGTGCCGAGCGGCGTGTGGAGTTTTCCTTTTCGGTGCCGGAGAAGTACGACGGTCCCGCAAGCCTGCCGATAACGCTGGAAATTACCGAAAAGAAGGGGCGTTTCGGAAAAACGGCGGCCCTTCCCAAACCGGTGAAACTCAACGAGCGTGTGGCGGTCAATACGGAACTGAGAGCCCGGGAAGTGAATATCCAGGGACGAGTTTCAGCACAGAAGATGGATTTTGCACCTTCACGGTTCGAAAGTGGTATGGAATGGAATGTGCCTGTGACAAAGGTGAAGAACCGGCGCGCCGTTGCTGTGGTGATCGGGAATGCGGATTACAGGGGTGAGACTAAGGATGTTAACTACGCGGTAAACGACGCCCGGTTGATGAAGCGGTTTCTGACGGATGTGTTCGGGTATGAGGACGGCAATATAATCATGCTGGAGAACGCGACTTCTGCCGAAATGCGGGATATCTTCGGCATGGATGCCCCAGGACGTCTTCGTAATATCATACAGAATCCCGCCGGGACCGATGTGTTCATATATTACAGCGGTCACGGGGCGCCGGACCCGGGCACTAAAAAATGCTATTTCGTTCCGGTCGATTGTGATAATACACCCTCGTCCCTGCGTAACAACGGTTACCCCGTTGAGCTGTTGTATCAGAAGCTCGACGAGATTGGAGCGCGGTCGACGACTGTGGTGATGGACGCCTGTTTCAGTGGTGTGAGTGAGGCGAGCCCTGTGGTGATTGATGTTGTCGACCCGGCCCAACAGTTGAAAAATGGAGCGGTATTCACATCCTGCGCGAAAGAAGAAATTTCAAGCTGGCATGCGGAGTCACAGCACGGTCTGTTTACCTATGTGTTTCTGAGAACCGTTCGCGACATGGTGGAATCGGGAGCGAATACCATAACCGCGGGCGATATTTATAAGGTGGTGAGCGATAAACAGGAAGGCGTACCGTTTTATGCCCGGTCATTGTATAACGGCCGTCCGCAGAATCCCCAGTTCAAGGGCGACAGGGAACGGATACTGGTGAAACTGAAATAGCTCATGCGGTGACAGGTATAAAGGAGCGGAATTGAAGTTCTCAATGAAAACATCAGGCATGTTTCTTGTAACATTTTTCTGCTTATGGAGCATGTCATTTGCGGCCGATGTGACGAACGTGGACTATACGGTCAACGGCAACGATGAGGTCGTGGTGATCTATGATCTCCGCGCGGATGGTCCGTGTACGATTCGTCTGGAGGTGCTCCGAGAGGATGACTTGAATTTCCTGATTGTGCCCCGCACGGTGAAGGGTGATGTTGGCCGGGATGTCGAGCCGGGCCGCAGAAAACTGATCGTCTGGCAGGTATATAAGGATATCAGGCGCCTGCAGGGTGATGTGTATGTTCGGGTTGTGGTGGAAGATGAGCATGTCAGGAAAGTGAAAGAAAAAAAGGTGACGGATTCGACAAGCAATGCTTTCGACAGCTCACGATGGCAGCGCGGTATGGAAATGCAGGAGAGCGAACGAATAAATCTTATCAAAAATCTGTATAATTATTCTTATAATGACTCCACAAAAAAAGCATCAGTTGCCCTCCTGGAAGGCATTTTTGACACCCCGACAGTTTATTATTCAGAGGGATCGGCCGCTTTCGGGATACCGTTGTTTATTAAAGGCTATTATCTGTTTGATGATATTACCGGGAAGAACGAACATTTTTCACTGTTTGCCGGTATCGGGCTGCTGTCAAACGGTGTATATTTTGAGCGTAAAAAATCCCTGCTTATTGACTATGCCTCGGTACATACAGGATTCATGGCATTTACAAGCAGTCATACATACCGTTTGATATTCGATATTTCCGCAGGTCTCATGGTGGATTATCCGCTGAAAAAAGACTATTACTTCTTTGGAGAAATTACGAGAGAACAACCGATAGAGAGGTATAAAAGCGGTGAAAAACAGTTCGAATATAAAAGACCGTGTATCACCGATGGCTGCTGGGTTCCTTACATGGTCAAGATCAGTTTTGAAAGACGAATTCTCCAGAAAAGCTATGTGGTGCTCCAGACCGGGTGCTGGTATGGTTTGAAACACAACTGGTATTACAAGGACGAATTGGACAATTTTATCCATACCGGTGCGAACGAGCCTTATCCGCTCGATTACGAAGGTCTGCCGGATTCTCCCTATATAGAAGGGTTTGTCCCGTTTTTCAGTCTCGGTTTCCGGTTATTTTAACCCGCAGGCTTAACCAGACCTATTCATAAAATTTAATAGAACGCGGATTTTCGCGGATGGGGCGGATTTTCGCGGATTTTTTTAATTATATCTTTTGGGCGTTATCGTTTTATAATTGCTTAAAATAATACAAATAATATGTTATACAAATTTGCGTCTTTGTGTCTTCGTGGTTGAATATTTTCAGATAAAAATCCGGATTAAGTAAAAAACATTGACAAATTGCACAGAAGGCACGATTTTTATTAAAGTTGCCTGTTATCATACATATTCTTTTATTAGGATTCGATCGATGATCGTAAAAAGATATAACACGATATTCCTGCTGTCGGTAATGGTTTTTCTGACAGTGTGCGGTTCAGTTATATGGTCACAGAAATCAAAGCCCCGTCATGCTCCGGATACTCTTGACGGCGTCGAGCCCGAAATGCTTTCCCCCGGTTACTGGATAGCCCTGCAGCCTGACGCTGATGAGATTATCATGACATCGGACGAAATCGCCGCGTTCAATGAGCGCGTCCGCAGTAAACACGTCGTTTTCAGGGATTACTTCGGCAAGCCCGACCCGCTCGAAAATGATTTCGAGCTCACTCAGATCAAAGGGCCTGTCATGAATCCGCTTCTGCCCATCGAACTGCCCGATACGCTTCCGGGGGACAGCCTCAGGGTGCGTCTCGGAAAAAACATCGAGTGGCTCTACTCCCGCGACTTCTATGACAACAGGAATGCCATATACAGCGACACCATGCGCCGTGAGATTGTGAACGACATGAATATCGATGCCGTCCCCGATATCATTACGAGACGGTTCGGGATCGTTGTCAACCACAGCAATGTCCGCCACTATCCGACCGCAGTACCGGGATACAGCGACACGCAGTGGGAACTGGACATGTTCCAGGCCACCGCGCTCCTTATCGGAAATCCTGTCGCCGTGATTCACCAGTCGGCCGATGGTGATTTCCTGTATATCGAAAGCCCCGTCACCCGTGGATGGGTTCCTGCGGAGAACATAGCGCTCGCTGACAGGGAAACGGTGCGGGCGCTGACCGACGACAGGAATTTTCTTATGGCGACCGGTCACCGCATTCCTGTTTACGGCGATCCCGCGTTTTCCGGTTTTGCACGGTATCTCTATTTTTCGGCGATCATGCCCCTTATCAGGCAGGACAAAGGGGGATATACCGTAAAAATGCCGTACCGCAGGCCAGACGGGTCGCTTGGTGTCGCGAACGGGTATATCAGGCCGGATGCCGATGTCCATAAAGGGTATCTGCCCTATACCAAGCGGAACGTTATCACACAGGCTTTCAAACTCCTCAATCAGCCGTACGGGTGGGCCGACCAGGACAATAAGCGGAGCTGCGCCGGAACGATGCGTGTCCTTCTCAGGTGTTTCGGGATAAAGACAGGGAGACATCCGTCATTTATCCTGAGCGCTTCCGACCACCAGTTCTATATCGACCCGTCCCTGAGCACCGAAGAAAAAATGGCCCGGGTCGCCGCGCTCGAGCCGGTTATAACCATGGCGGGTAATTACGGTCATATTGTCCTGTATCTCGGCAGAGCCCGTAATGGGAAACTCTATTATTTCCACCAGGCAGGCTGGGGATACGACGATGAAAACGGCGATCATGTCATTGTCAACCGCACAACCCTGAATCCTCTCGATCATCCCTGGTACGATGTCCACCGGGCGAATGTCTATACGACCTTCAGAAAGCAGCCATAATTTCTTATCTGACTGTTCTCGCCGTTCAAAAACAATAAATGCCCTTTATAAACTGTTCCGTACATATTTAACCCGACCTGTTCACAAAATTTAATAGAACACGGATTTTCACGGATTTAATTTTTATTTATATCTTTATTGGTGTGACATTAAATAATTACTAAAGATAGTACAAATAATATGTTATATAAATTTGGGTTTTTATGCCTTCGTGGTTAAGTATTTTCATGAATAATCCCGGTTAAGCACAGTTTTGAATACTCCGCACAATTCTCCCTAAACCGCGTTCATTTTTCCGCTTTATACATGAGTTTTTGAAATATCAGGATTCCCTCAACTATAGTAAAATATGATAGTTTTGCCCGGATCAAGTGGTGCTTTGAAGTATTTGAAAATTTTCGTATCTTGTAATTGTTGGTTTTCCGTATGAAATTCGGTGTAATGTGGGAGAGAAAAATGAGAAAACGAGCCCATGAAAACCCGGTGGACACTATGGCAGATTCGCCGAAAAAAGCGAGGAATCATGCCGTTGAAACGATCTGGAACATATATTCCCGGAGCTCGATACCAGCCCTGATAGCAGGCGAAGACGGAAGAATCGAGGAATACAATGATGCAATGGCAGAATTGACCGGATATAGCCGTTCTGAAGTTCCCGATATGAGTGCATGGATATCCGCCCTGTCGGGGGATCAAACGACAGAAACGGGTGATGGTGGCTTGTTTGAAGAATTTCAATGCGGCAGGATCAGGAATTCCAGTAAAACATGTGCTATTACACTGAAAAATGGCGAAAAGAGACACGTTGAACTGCTGTCGTACGATATCATGCCTGAACGCAAATCATCGGATTTATATGTTGTTCAGGTGTTCGATATTTCCGGGCGCGAAAAAAACAGGTTGAAAACGACCGGCCGCGAAGATGAATTCAAGACCCTGGTTGAACATTCACCGGATATTATTGCCCGTTACGATCGTGATTTCCGCTGTGTATATATCAATTCTCCCATAGAAAAAGCAACGGGAGTTCCTTCCCATGCCTTTATCGGAAAAACCCACAGAGAACTGGGAATGTCTGAAGATCTTTATACTGAACTTGAGAAGTATAAAGACAGGGTGATAAAAAACGGGCGTGAAGTAATGGTAGAATTCGATTATCCGACTCCTGATGGATTACGGCATTATCAGGCCCATGTTTTTCCGGAACTTGGAAGGGACGGATCGATTGAATTCCTTGTGAGTATTACACGGGATATAACCGATCTCAAGCAGGCTGAGGAGGCGTTGAAAAAACACCGTGAACACCTTGAGGAGACTATCAGTGAACGTACCCTTGAGCTGAAAACAACCAATGAACGCCTTCACAGGGAAATCAACGATCGTATCCATGCCGAGGAAGCGCTGCGTGAAAACGAGGAACGCTACAGAAACATATTCAACACCATTCCGATATCGATATGGGAATATGATCTTGAAAATGCGATCACTTACTATAATAATAACTTGAAAAATCAGGGGATAAGCGATTTTAACACGTACATTGACGAACATCCGGATGTATTGATAGAGTTAGTATCACAGGTGAAAGTGATAGATGTAAATGATATGACATTGAAGCTTTATGGCGCCGGAAACAAAGGGGAAATGATCTCTCAGTTTGGTAAAAGGCTTCTTCCCCAGACCATAACGCTATTTCGTGAAATCATTGTCGCTTTTCTGAACGGTGAAACGTTTTTTGAGGGAGAAACGGTTAATGAGACACTGGACGGCAGAAAAATCACCATTAATTTCAGAGCTACCTATCTGAGTAAAAACCAGAAGTTTCCCCGGGCGCTTACGACAGTTATCGATATTACAGAACAGAAGCGGAGGGAAACAGAGAGGCTCGTTCTGCAACAGGTTCGTGAAGAAGTATTAAAAATGCGGGGAGTTGAAGATATTCAGCGTGTAATGGAAGTTTTGAGACAAACGCTCCCCTTGACTGAAATTCCTTATCATGAAGCAGGTATCAACATCATAGTACGATCCGAGGAGCCTGCTGTTGTACGCGGTTATGCTCTGACCAAAGAGGAGAATATCAATGACTTGAGTTCAGAGGTCTCGCGGAATATTATTCTGGGTTTCTGGAAAACTGGTAAGCCGGTATACCGACATGATCTCGCAGCGGAAGATCCATATAATGAATACGAGCTGCTTTACGAGATATGGGGATGGCCGGTTCTTTCGGTTATCGATATACCGTTTTCTCACGGAACGCTGGCCTTTAACAGTAATAGACCCAACGCCTTCAGCCCGGATGACATCAGGTTTTTCCAGGAGGTAGCGCTTGTGTTGTCCGAGGGTTTTCACAGAGCGGAGGACCTTCAGCAGGTTGCTCATTCTGAGGAGCGATACCGCACACTGGTTGAAAGTCCCACCGATCAGGTAGTGATGCTCAGGAATCCGGAAGGCGGCTGTATCTATGTGAGTCCTCAGATACAGGCATTTACGGGATATTCACCAGAAGAATTCCGTACCTGCCCGAATATCGGCAAAGCGATAATTCACCCTGATGATTATAAAGAAATACGAAAATCTTATATCCCGGCATTAAGCGGTGTTACGGTGAAAAACCAGGAGTACCGTTTGAAGAAAAGCGACGGTGGTTATTTATGGGTTTCCCATACGGTTTCACCAATTTTCAACAAGGATGGAAATATCGAGGCCATTCAGATTGTCACACATGATATATCGGAACGGAAACAGGCCGAGGAGGCATTACGGTCAAGCGAAACACGGTACAAGCGGCTCCTGGAGTCTGTCACTGACTACGTCTATACCGTATATATCGAAAATGGTCGCCCGATTTCCACCTATCATGGCCCCGGATGTATCGCAGTGACCGGTTATACTTCCGAAGAATATGCCGGTGATCAGTATCTCTGGTACAGGATGGTATATGATGAAGACAGAAGCACTGTTATTGAACAGGCGGAACGTATTATTTCCGGTAAAAGCATGTCCGAACTTGAACACAGAATATATCACAAGGACGGTTCTGTCCGATGGGTGAGAAACACGCCTGTACCCCGCTACGATGATCAGGGATATCTTGTATCCTATGATGGCCTTATAACCGATATTACCGATAGAAAACGAGCGGAAGAGGCTTTACAGGAAAGTGAGCGGCGGTTCAGGACGCTTGTGACACATGCGCCGGTCGGAATATTTCAGGCTGATTTATTTGGCGATTGTCTTTTTGTCAATGAGAAATGGTGTGAAATAACCGGATTATCCAGGGAAGAAGCGGCCGGAAAGGGGTGGATTAAAGCTCTTCACCCCGATGACAGAGAATTTATTACAAAGGAATGGTATAACTCCGCACGGTCAAGAAAAGAGTTCGCCTTCGAATACCGCTTTATGACATCGGAAGGTAAAACCTCATGGGTATTCGGTACAGCAGCTGCCATACAGAATGAGACGGGAGAGACAATAGGCTATCTCAGAACAATGACCGATATTACTGAACGGAAACAGATGGAAGAAGCACTGAAAGAGAGTGAAAACAGGTTTTCGGTGTTTATGGATCATACACCCGAGCTTGTATTCATGAAAGATCAGGATAACAAACTCATTTATGTCAACAAAACCATGCGTGATATGTATAAGAACATGGGGCTGATACAGATATCCTTACAGGCGTTGTTTCCGGAAACTGAATATCTCTTTGTTAACAACGATAAAAACGTTCTGAATGGAGGTCCTCTCGAAATAATAGAGACGGTACATGACAAAAACCTTGTTCCGCGTACCTTCCGTGTATTTAAATTCCCGATCATCAGGGAAGGAAAACACACATTATTGGGAGGTATTGCCGAGGATATTACGGAGAAAATCAAAGTCCAGGATGCGCTGAGAAAAAGCGAAGAAAAATTCCGGGCGCTTGTTGAGCACTCATCCGATATCATAGTACGGTTTGACGAAAAATACCGGTATCTTTACGTAAATCCGGCGATGGCAAAAATTTCCGGAATCGATCCCGAAATGTGTATCGGGAAAACAAGCCGGGAGATTGGTTTCCCCGCGGATATAAGTATCTTCTGGGAGAAAAAAATCAAGGATGTTTTCAAAAAGAAGCATCCTGTCAACGAACAATACGAACTCGAAACCGCACAGGGTACGATTGTCTATGACTGGAGACTCGTTCCGGAATCCGGAACCGGCGGTAAAATAGAAAGCGTGTTGAGTACATCCCGTGATATTACCGAACGAAAGAAGGCTGAAGAACAGATAAAAAAATCACTCGAAGAAAAAGAGGTACTGCTCAAGGAGATTCACCACCGTGTTAAAAACAACATGCAGGTCATATCGAGTCTTCTCACTCTTCAGTCAGAACGTATAAAAAACAAACGCTATCTCACCATGATCCATGAAAGTATCAACCGGATACAAACCATGGCGCTTATTCACACGATGCTCTATCAATCGGAAACTCTTACACACATAAATTTCAATGATTATATCGGCAAGATGATTTTAAACATAATAAGCCTCTACTCCTCAACATGCAGCAGAGTCGAAGTGCGCAGAGAGATTCATGATATCTATTTCAGTATCGATAAAGCCATTCCCTGCGGTCTTATTATCAATGAACTGGTTTCAAATTCTTTCAAGCACGCATTTCCCCATAACAAAAGGGGTACAATCACCATTGAGATGAAGGATACAGGCGATTCCGGAATTATGCTCAAAATTATTGATGACGGCATCGGAATATCCCCTGAAATTGACTGGAGGAAGACCGATTCGCTGGGTTTGAAAATCGTATCGCTTCTTGTTGAAAGGCAGCTGTTTGGAAGTATTGAACTTATAACTGATAATGGAACTGAATTCGATATTGCCTTCAAGAGGTAGATTGACATGAATAATCCCAAAAGAATCCTTTTGGTCGAGGATGAAATTCTCGTGGCAGAGAATATGAAAAGAAGTTTTATCCGGAACGGATATGAAGTCCCTTCCATTGCGGTGACGGGTGAGGAAGCGATACGGTTTGCAGGACAGGATAAGCCCGATCTGGTCCTCATGGATATTGTTCTTACCGGTCAGATGGATGGGATAGAGGCTGCAGACAAAATCCGTGAACTCTATAAAATCCCCGTTGTATTTCTTACAGCCTATAGTGATGAAGAGACACTTAAAAGGGCTAAGATAACAGAACCCTTCGGTTATCTCACCAAGCCCTGTGAAGAACGACAGATGTTTATAACATTAGAAATGGCTCTGTATAAAGATGCCATGGAAAAAGAGAAGGAGCTGCTTATTGAGAAACTTCAAAAAGCGCTCGAAGAAGTAAAAACGCTTAAAGGTTTTATACCCATCTGTGCTCACTGCAAGAAAATCCGCGATGATGACGGGTACTGGGAACAGGTCGAGGATTATATCCGTCAGCACTCGGAGGCAGAATTTTCACACAGTATCTGCCCGGATTGTATGAAAAAGTATTATCCCGATCTGATGGAAGATTCTGACGACAAATGATGCGACATGGAGGATCGGTTATCTGATGTTCATTCCTTCTTCGAGAACGGCGATATAATTCTCGACAGGCATGTAATCGGTCAGGGAATTCCCCGTCCCGAGCGCCCAATAGCCATCATGGAAGCAGGACTCGATTTTTTTCCGGGTATAAGCCCGGAGTTCATCCCTTTCTGCCCGGCAGATGACATCCACATCGAGACCGCCCAGAGGTGTGACCCTGTCGCCGTACTGTTTTTTAAAGTCTTCCACCGGCAAGATTACATCCTCAAACGAATGTTTAGCATCGATTCCGCAATCCGTGATAAGGTCATCGTAAACCTCTTTCAGATTACCGCACGAATGGAGAATAAAGGGCTTCCCGCGGTCGTGGGCTTCGCCGGTCATGTTTTTATAGATGGGAAAGACGAGTTTTTTCAGATCGGCAGGACTCAGGAAAGTCGAGCTCTTGAATCCGAGATCGTCTCCCTGGCTCAATGCGCCGATCGCATCCATGGAAGCGAGCTGCCTCACCGCGCTTCTGTGAAGGACGCCAATCCTTGAAAAAATGCATTCCACGAGCCCGGGATCATCGGCAAGAGCGTACGACAGCCCCATGACTCCCATGAGCCGGGATACCCATTCATATGGTCCCATGCAGACCCCGCCCACAATCTTCACTCCTTCGGGGATGATGCCAGCAACAGTTTCAAAATGAGTGAAATCAATGGGTTCTGATTCATCTGGCCAGGGATATCGTTCAAAATCGTCACGGGTTTTTATGATTGCATACGTTTCGCTTCCGTACGAATGTTTATGGTCGTGAATCTCTTTCAAAGGGCAGTTGAGGGGAATCTCCATCCGTATGCAGTCGAATCCCATACCGACCCAGAAATCGACATAAATATTCCAGTAACCCGGGTCATCGAGCGACATGGTATCGAAGGCCGTTCCAGTCCGTCTTGCGATAAATCCCGGGCTGGCAAGATGTTCGTAAAAAGGGAGATGATCGGGCATGCCCTTGCGGGTAATAACTTTGAGAAACTGGTTAAAATCAGGTTGTCTTAGGAGATGTGTTTTCATGGTATGATCTTTTCCTGCTGAAATGCAACTTTTTTTTATTACAAAAGTATAATTTATAGAATTTTCACAGTTTGCGGCAGTGTATCCGGGTGTTCACGAGGACGGCGAAAAGTCACTTTTCACGTGCCCGGTTGTGAAATATAGTGTTTTATTGCTGCGTTCGAATCATTGTTTTTTTATTTCCAGAAATGGGAAATAGTTTTAAATCTCCGTGGTGCTCATGTACCGGGTTTTTTCGCTTACTTCAATGTTTTCAACCGAATAGTGTTTGGTAGTGGAGAAAATGCACCAATTTTCATGAAACGGTACGTTTTTTGTGGTTATTGCCCCGTAAAAAGTATACATAAAATTAGTAAAAGACATATTTTTTTGTTACATCCTAAATTTTTTAGTTATATATAGTTGCAGAAAAAATAAAATATTATATATTAGACTAACATCACTGGAAAAACCATTTAAATAATTACAGTCTCTCATATGTATGTGAATGTAACCCGGTAAAGCAGAAATATGATACGGATATCCGCACAATCCCTGAAATCAGGCATGAAGCTTGGCAAATCGATCTATTCCGAGGAAGGAAGGCTGCTCCTTGGGCGAGGTGTCATCATCAATGAATTTTTTATCAAGAACCTGAGTGTCCGGGGCATATCGAGCGTATTTATCCATGATGACAGCACTGATGATGTTAATCCGCAGGAAAGTATTACCGAAATGGTCCGCGGTTCGACAATCGGACACCTGAAGGAGCTGTTCGGCTCCCTCGAGGAAATCAGGAATACGATGAAAAACCAGTCATACGAGGCTGTTTCATCGGCTGTCACATCCCGTCAGTTTGTGGAAATGTTCGGAAACAGCCCGGCTTTTCAGAAAATCACCGATGACGCGTCCAAGATTGTCGATCAGCTCATGAGCGGTGAGGTGACACTGGGGCTCAATTCGATTAAAACGTATGATAATTATACATTCCAGCATTCAGTCGATGTTACGATTGTGTCCATCATGATGGGAAGGAAAATCGGGCTTCCTCCCAAAAGGCTTCATGAGCTCGGTATAGGGTGTCTTCTCCATGATATGGGGAAAGTGCTGATCCCGGTGGAAATTGTGAATAAACCCGATAAACTGACCCCCAGTGAATATGAAATCATGAAAACGCATTCGGTCATCGGGTACGAGCTTACCAAGGGTGTCGCCGCAATAGGGGTGCTTCCTCCGCATGTTGCTTTTCAGCATCATGAAAAGCAGGACGGTACCGGTTATCCCCGCGGACTGAAAGGGAGCAACAACCTGAAATTGTCCATGGAGCCGAGGACGATACATCTGTACGGTAACATCTCGGCGGTAGCCGATGTCTATGATGCGCTCTCTTCCGACCGTCCCTACCGCGCTGCCCTGCCTCCGGAAAAAGTGTTTGCGATCATGCGCGAAATGAATAACACGCACCTCAATACCGAAGCGCTGTCGTATTTTCACAAGATCGCCCCGATTTATCCGGTCGGAACCACGATCCGTGTAACGAGCACGGTGCACCGTAATTTTCTCGGTGTCGTAGTCAGTCTCAACGAAGGAAAACTCGACCGCCCGGTTATACGTCTTGTGTACGATGCTCACAGAAAAAAGATAAATCCCATCCAGATCAATCTTGCCAGTGATGATGATGTTTCGGTTGAATCGATAATTCTCTGAAACCGGGTTATCAGAAATGAGTTCCCTTTCAGGCAGGATTATCATAACGGACCCTCCCGGCAATCTGCCGTTTATAAGCAATCCGCATTTTCAATGATCCGGTTACGGCTCGAATCCTTCGGGCTAATGTGAATATATGGCGGTGCGCGAAAAAATACTCTATTGTCGCGCTCATGAATCTTGCGAATAATCCGTACAATAAATATCGAGAAATAGTACTTGACATTTTTTCTTTTTTTGGATTTTCTTTATTAATCCGGATAATCCTCATGACCATAAATGGTCACAACGAAGAATGAAAATGTATGCAGGCTGCATATGGATTCCCGATTAATGATTCGGGAATGACGGCATTACGGGAACTCCCGACACGAGGCCGGGATTTCCGTAGATGTATTTTCAGATAAATTCGTAAAAAAGCACGCTTGGAATCCCTGTTGTCATGTCCGGCATTACTATGCCGTTCTCTTATCGGAAAGTCCCGCCCTTCCGGGATCGTTTATGGTACGTGTTTTTCGGGGTGAGATACCATGACGCACCGTCCTTTAAAACTTTATATTTTCTGCTGTTCGACACATGTTGATACCGAGGCGCTGGGGCAGCGATTAGGTGAAAACTCCGGTGATGTATTGAAGACTGTCAGTATACCGTGTTCCGGGAAAGTCGATGTTCTCTATCTGATCAAGACGTTTGAAACAGGCGCGGATGGGGTGATTATCGTAACGTGCAGGAATGGTGAATGCCGCTACATCGAGGGAAACCTGCGGGCCGGTAAACGGGCTGAGGCCGTTGATGCCCTGCTTCGCGAGATCGGACTCGATGGGAACCGTATTTCGGTTATCCAGATTGAAGAAGATGGAATGGAAAAGCTCATCGGCGATATAGAGCATTTCCGCGCCGAACTGAAACAAATCCTGTTTGATAACGAGGCATTATCATCGTCCGCTCAGGGGAGCCGCTGATCCGGTTATAAATCATTCCATTCCGGGAAATACGGGAAGTCAGGAGACCACCTCATGAAACCAGAAAATACATTGGCGCGCACACTTGCGGAAAGCGGTTTTATCATTACCGCCGAATATCTGCCGCAGACGGGAACTGATGAAGCTCCGGTACAGAGCGCCGCGGGTTTGTTCGACAGGCGGGTAACGGCAGTGAATGTATCCGATAATCCCGATGGCGTGGTGATGTCAGCCATCGCTGCTTCGGTGGTTCTTTTCCGGTCGGGAATCGAGCCGGTATATCAGGTGGTAACGCGCGACAGGAACCGTATAGCGCTGCAATCCGATCTGCTGGGCGCGGCGTGTCTCGGTATCAGGAATGTGCTCTGCCTTTCCGGTTACCACCAGACGCTGGGTGGATGTCCCGAATCGGCGAATGTATACGATATCGATTCGGTTCAGCTTATTGCAGCGGTGAACGGGATGCGTGAACGTGGAGTTCTTATCGGGGGAACTCCAATCGGGGGGCAATTCCCCGTGCTGGTTGGCGGAACGGCAAACCCGTTCATGAAACCGCTCGAACTGAATATGATACGGCTTTTAAAGAAGGTCGAGGCTGGCGCGGATTTCATCCAGACTCAGGCGGTGTTCGATGTGGAATGTTTCCGGGAGTGGCTCGACACTGCCCGCGCTGAAGGCATACCGGAAAAGGCATGTATTCTCGCCGGTGTTCTGCCTCTCGTGAGCGCCGTTCAGGCTGAACGGCTCCGGGATACGTACACGGAATTCCGGATTCCTGATGAGATTATCGGACGGCTTCGGGCTGCCGGCGACGAAAAGGCTCAGCGCCGTGAAGGTATAACTGTCTGCGCCGAGGTGATACAGGTGTTGAAGAATATGAAAGGTCTGCGGGGGATTCACATTCTTTCGGGCGGAAACGAACAGGCTGTACCCGCTGTGCTCGATCTGGCAGGGCTGTAAAAATCCGCCCGTGTCCGGCGGCTGTTTCTTTCCTTTCCACAAACTATAAACTATAAACCATAAACCACAAACCTTATGCCGGAAAAGTATCACATAGAAACGACGCCGGTTCCACCGAGACGGCCCCGTATCGGTAAACACGGCGTTGTCGACTGGCGTGAGGACTGCGCCCGCTGCCATAACTGCGTCAAGAAGGCATGCGTCTATGACCGTCACCGCCAGGAAATGGACTATATCCGTCATCTGAGCGATGTCGATGCCCTGTTTTTCGACTGCATGGGGTGTTTCAGCTGCGTTCAGGACTGCACGAAGAATCTTTTAGGCATGGTAATCAATCCGGTGTATGAACGTCTCGGCAACGGGTACTGGACTCCCGATATAATCAGGACTACATGGCTCCAGGCAGAAACCGGGAAAATCCCCGTTTCGGGCGCAGGGTACGGTGGGAAATTCAGCGGTGCCGGTTTCGATTCGATGTGGACCGATATGTCGGAGATTGTAAGGCCCACGCGGGATGGCATCCATGGCCGCGAGTATATCAGCACCTCTGTCGATATCGGTCGTAAACTCCCCTGTCTCGCGTTCGACAGGGAATGTCCGGCGGACGACCTTCCGCAGCTTGTGACGCTGCCCATGCCGCTGATACTCGACATGAGCCCGGAGCGGTATGGGTTCCCGGAGCTGGAGATTCCGAAAGCTGCTACCGCGTTGAGGACGGGTCTGCTCACGGTTATCGATTCACGACGGTGGCCGGTTGTGGGTCTCGATACCGGGGAATACCTCCCGCATATCGCTTTTTTCCTTTCCTGCGATTCGCCGGAACCGCCGAAAGAAGTGCTCGGGCAGACGAAGCTCGTCGAGATTCCGGACAGTCATGATGTCATCGACCGTATAAAATCCATCAAAGATGTTCATCCGGAAATGGTAGTGTCTGTCAGGGTCGAATTGACTCCGGACGGTGTCGGGCGGGCAATCGAGCTTGCCCGTGATAAAACCGTCGAGACGGTGCATGTTGTCGCCGACCTCAACGGGAATGAAACCGGTGCGGAGAACCCCCGTTTCATCAAGGATATGCTGCGCCAAATCCACAGGACACTCGTCGATGATGGCATACGTGACGAAATCACGATTATTGCGAGCGGCGGGATAGCGCTGCCCGAACATCTGGCAAAGGCGATAATCTGCGGGGCCGACCTTGTCACGATCGATCTGCCGCTCATGATTGCGCTTGAATGCCACCTGTGCAGGCGGTGTGAACCGGAACTCCCGTGCCCTGCACAGCTGGGGAATATCGATTTTGAATACGGCGCCGGCCGGATGACCAATCTCATCGGGGCATGGCACGGCCAGTTGATCGAGGTCATGGGCGCTATGGGAATGCGCGAGATACGCCGTCTCCGCGGCGAGACCGGCCGGGCTATGTTTTTTGAGGAACTCGAGGAGGAAACGTTTGGCAAACTTTTCGGAAAACGAAAACGGGCTTGAGGAAATTATCCCCGGGAATACGCTGAAGACACGTGTTCCCCAGGCTCGTGTCGAACGTATTGTTCGCCCTGCGCCCCCGCGTTTCCGCAACGAGATCGCGAAATGGATTATCCACCGCAGCAGCGACTGCCGTCTCTGCGGCACATGCGCGGAAGTATGCCTGCGCGGGGTGCATGTTCTCATGCCGGGATACAGGCATTTCGGCGCGGCGAACAATCACCTCTGCATCGGTCCAACGTGCGAGTCGACCGGCAATTTCTGTGTGACCGCCTGCCCGCAAAACGCCCTCAGACTTGCGGAAAGTCCCGCCATGCAGGCGCTCGGCGATGCCCGATGGACAGCGGATATGATTCTTGCCACATGGAAAATGGCGAGAACGGGCGTTGTTCCTCCGGACGAATACGGTTATGAGTATAACTGCGGCGACAGCGGCGGCGGCTTCGACCGTATCAGGTTCAGGTTTCCCGATAAACCGCCTGTGGAGCTCGATGAGGACGAAATCGACACCTCCATCGGGCTCAACCGTCGCAACGACGGCCGCCCGCGCATCAGGATCGATGTACCGTGGTATGGCGGCGGGATGTCCTTCGGATCAGTGAGCAATGCTACTCAGCTTTCAAAAGCCCGGGCTGCTGTGGCATGGAACACGTTCACCTGCACCGGCGAGGGCGGATATATGGAGCGCCTGAGACCGTACGACGACCATGTGATCACCCAGGTTGCAACGGGGCTTTTCGGTGTGCGCGAGGAAACAATCCAGCGCGTCCCCATCGTGGAGTTCAAGTATGCGCAGGGTGCGAAACCGGGACTCGGCGGTCACCTGCTCGGCGACAAGAATACACCCGATGTCGCCCGGATGAGGGAAGCGGTGGTCGGAAGCTCGCTGTTTTCGCCGTTCCCGTTCCACAGCGTGTATTCGATCGAGGATCACAAGAAACACCTCGACTGGATAAAGCATATCAACCGCCGCGCCCTCGTATCGACCAAGGTATCGACGCCGACCGATGTCGATATGGTTGCCGTGGGGAGCTATGCCGCGGGAACGCACATCGTTCACCTGGACGGCGGTTACGGTGGAACGGGAGCGGCTCCGGACATCGCCAAGAAGAACATCGCCATGCCCGTCGAGTATGCCATTCCGAAGGTACACAGTTTTCTGGTGGCCGAGGGAGTTCGGGACGAGGTCACCCTTATGGCGAGCGGCGGCATACGGTCGGCTCATGACATCGCGAAATCCATCGCGCTCGGTGCGGATGGCGCCGTTGTCGGTACGGCGGAGCTTGTGGCGCTCGGGTGTGTGCGGTGCGGACGGTGCGAGAGCGGACGCGGCTGTCCCCGGGGTATCGCGACGACCGATCCGGAGCTTTCCATGAAGATACAGATAGATTGGGGCACCCAGCGGCTTATCAACCTTTACAATGCATGGCGCAGCGAGATTGTGAGAATCCTCCGGCGGTTCGGTATGCGAAGCGTGGGGGAATTACGCGGGAGGACCGACCTGCTCATGCACCTCGATTACGAGAACGACGGGTAATTCATTCCACCTTGGCGTGGAACATGGAACGGAACAGAAGAGAGAAACCGGTGAAATGCATTATGCAGGTCATGTGATATGATCGATGACATGATACAAAAACGCCTGCGAGACGGGGAACACCCTCACGGTGAAAGCGGATTTCCGGCGGGGCACAGAAAACCCGAGGAAGAAGGCGGCTGCGGCGTCATCGGGTTCTGCTGCACCGAACCCGTTCCCGGGAGGCATATTTATAAGCCCTCGGTGCAGATGCATAACCGTGGAAACGGCAAGGGAGGCGGTGTCGCTGCAGTGGGGCTTCTGCCGGAGCAGCTCGGTGTCACCCGTGAGGTACTCGACGAATGCTATCTGCTCCATGTCGCTTTTCTCGACCGTTCGGTGCAATCCGACCTTGAGCGTATATACATCGCCCCGCATTTTGATGTTGCTGCGGCGGGAATGGTCGACACGGTCGAAGACTGGCAGTCGGTCGGGGGACTTGAGGTCAGGCCGCCCGATGTGTGTCGTTATTTCGTCCGCGTGAAGCCGGATGTGCTCGATTCCTTCATCACAGAGCACAGTCTCGGAGGTCTCGACCGCCGTGAGGCCGAGGATGAATTCGTCAACCGTAACAGCTTCCTCCTCAACCGTGATTACTATGCCTCTCTCGGCGACAAGAAGGCGTTTGTCATGTCGCACGGCAGGAATATCATGATCCTCAAGGTTGTCGGGTATGCCGAGGCGATTGTCAAATACTACCGAATCGAGAACCTCTGCGCCCATGTGTGGATCGCACACCAGCGTTATCCCACCAAGGGCCGTCTGTGGCACCCCGGCGGCGCACATCCCTTCGCGGGCATCAACATGGCGCTCGTGCATAACGGCGATTTTGCCAACTATCACTCGGTGACCGAATACCTCAAACAGCGCGGCATATACCCGCAGTTCCTTACCGACACTGAGGTTGCGGTGCTCCTGTTCGACCTGTTTGACCGGGGGTACCGTTACCCGCTCGAATACATCATCGAGGCGATGGCTCCCACGACGGAGCTCGATTTCGACCGTCTTCCGCCCGATAAACAGGCGATATACCGTGCGGTGCAGGCCACCCATATTCATGGTTCCCCGGACGGCCCCTGGTTTTTCATCATCGCGCGGAATATCCCCCGTAAAAACAGGCTCCAGCTCCTTGGCATAACGGATACGGCGATGCTCCGTCCGCAGGTGTTCGCGTTTTCGGACGGCGATGTCCAGGTGGGAATCATCAGCTCCGAGAAACAGGCAATCGACGCGACCCTTTTAAGCCTGTCGGAAGAGGACAAACGCATATGCCCCGTCGCCGACCGTTACTGGAACGCCCGCGGCGGAAGCCATACGGACGGCGGAGCGTTCATATTCAACATGGAGAAGAACGCTGCCGGAGCGATGCGCATCTCGTGCACCGACAAATTCGGAATACCCGTGCCCATGCCCGGTGGAACGGAGGCGTGCGGTTTTTCACAAGAGCCCGCGGTCACGAACGGCGCCGGATGGGACTATGAAAAAGCCATCATGAGCAGCCTCGAAACCGGCGGCGGATTCCCGCTCTTCGAGTATGTCCGCGATGCGCTCCCACGCCTGAGCTTCGTTGATTTTGGGGCCGTTTGCAGGATCGTAGGCGAATATGGCCGCGACCCGAAACATACGGCAGCGGCGATTGAAGCATTTACCTTTCTCAACGACCGGCGGTACGGAACCGGAGCAAAGAAACGGAGCCACGTTCTTGCGATCGTGCGGGGCGAGCTCGACCGTCTGCTCAGAAGTCTTCCCCGCCTGAACGCCGAAGCCGATGTTCCCGGATCGTACCGTCTCATAGATGCGGAGCATCGTACTGCGCTCCGTTCACCCGACCGGAACGAAACCACGCTTGTCATCGATGCGAGCCGGTTCCCTCCCGAAGGGAACGGCTGCGATGCGGCGCTTCTTCTCGATGCGTACATGCTTGGATGGCGGCATTTCATCAGTTTCGGCTATCTCGGCCAGCGGTTCTCCGGCTGCGGGCTGGGACCCGCGACCGAAGATGTTACCATCGATGTGTACGGCAGCGCCGGAGATTATCTCGGGTCGGGTCTCGACGGGCTCACTATGAGGGTACACAACAATGCCCAGGATCAGGTCGGCCAGATTCTCAAGAGCGGGAAACTGGTCATATACGGCGATGTCGGACAGACATTCTTATACGGCGCGAAAGGGGGCAGCGTCTATGTGCTCGGGAACGCGGCGGGACGGCCGCTCATCAATGCGGTGGGCAAGCCGAGGGTGGTGATCAACGGCACCTGTCTCGATTTCCTCGCGGAATCGTTCATGGCGGGCGATCCGCTCAACGGCGGCGGGTTTGTCGTGCTGAACGGTCTCGCGTTCGATGACGAGGGGCATGTGATACCGCAGCGGGAACCATACCCCGGGAGCAACCTGTTCTCCCTTGCCTCGGGCGGAGCGATTTATATCCGCGATCCGGGAAAGACTGTGGTTGACGAGCAGTTGAACGGCGGGAAGTTCGTATCCATGACCGAGCGTGACTGGGAGTTGATTCTGCCCTACCTTGAAGAAAACGAACGGCTTTTCGGGATAACGGTGGATGATCTGCTGAGAGTGAACGGCGGGCAGTGGGCTCCCGTAAAGGTGTACCGGAAGGTCGTGCCCGAGCGGGTAGCAGTTCTTGCGTCGGGAACATCCGAAGTGTATATCGATGATGAGACGGTGGAACAGATCACCATGGAATGATATAAATACTGGTTTATGGTTTCTCGTTTCCGGTTGAAAATACATTGCCGCTTTCCGGCATTATTTACACTGTTAACCATGAACCACAGACCATAAACCATAAACCATAGACCACAAACTGTCCGGTAAAAATATTGAAGAATTTGTAGTTTGAAGCAAAATCTACAATGCTCTTATTAAATACGAGAACTCACCCCGCGCATAACATTTTGATAATACAGATGTTGATGGCGCTCCCCCTCTCTTGGAAAGAGAGGGGATCAAGGGGTGAGTTCGGGTGGAGAAATGGGGGGAATAATCATATCCAAAACACTCCATATTCTGATAAATGCCCTTTTTACAAGATATTTTCTGATTTTAATGCAATTTTAACCGGACACTATAGACTTCAAACCACAAACCACAAACTTGAAACTATGCCTGTCAGGATACAAAAAGGGAACGAATCGAAGGCTCTCATCGGCCGCGTGGAAGCAATCTCGGGTGTCGATCTCGGGATTTGCCTCCAGTGCAAGAAATGCACGAGCGGTTGCCCGGTTGCCGGATTCGCACAGTCGCTGCCCTCGGAGGTCATCAGGCAGCTTCACCTCGGAATAGGCGATGAGGTGCTTCGGAGCGACATCATATGGGTGTGCGCCTCATGCGAGACATGCTCGGCGCGGTGCCCGATGGGGATCGATCTCGCGGCGGTCATGGACGCGCTCCGTGCTCTCGCCATTGAGAAGGGTGCGCCGCTGCGGAAGGGCAATGTTCCGCTCTTCAACCGCGCATTTCTGGCAACGGTCAGATTGTTCGGGCGAACGTACGATCTCGGGATGATCGGCGCCTACAAGCTCGGTACCCTCAGTTTCATGAAAGATACCGAAAAATTTCCCGCGATGCTGAAAAAGGGTAAAATCGCGCTCATCCCTCCGCGCGGTTCGGGCAGCAGTATGGTACGGCGGATATTTGACAGAATAAAACGGAATAGAGGAACCGGCTCATGACCTATGCATATTTTCCCGGCTGTTCCGCGCATTCGACAGCCCGTGACATGCACGAATCGACCCTTGCGGTCGCCCGTGTTCTCGGTCTCGATCTTGTCGAGCCGGAAGGGTGGACATGCTGCGGAGCGACTGCTGCGCACCAGACCGACCGTGTTCTGGCCGCCGCTCTTCCATCCGCGAGTCTCCTCCTCGTCCGTGATATGGATAAGGATATGGTGGTGAACTGCGCTGCCTGCTACAACCGTATGAAGACCGCAAACCACGAGGTTTTGTCGAATCCGGTCATGCGCGAATGTGTCGCCGATGCGCTCGACAGAGATTATGACGGCTCTGTGAGGGTGCGTCATCTGATCGAGGTGCTCCTCGATGATGTCGGGCTCGAAACGCTGAAACGGTCGTTCTCACGGTCGCTCAATGGTCTCAGAGTGGCGTGTTATTACGGGTGTCTCATGGTGCGTCCGCATGAGGTCACGGGCTTCGATGACCCGGAGAATCCGACCTCGCTCGACCGTCTCGTAACCGCCATGGGAGGTGAGAGCCTCGACTGGCCGCACAAGGTCGAATGCTGCGGCGGGGGGCTTTCCCTGACGCGAACGGATGTGGTTATCAGGCTCGCCGATTCCATCATCGGTATGGCGCGAGCCGCCGGGGCGGAGTGTATCGCGGTTTCATGCCCCATGTGCCAGTCGAACCTCGATCTGCGGCAGAGGGATATCGAGCGTGAGACGGGAAAACTCTATGATATGCCGATTATGTATTTCACTCAGCTTCTCGGACTCTGCATGGGGTATACGCCGGAGGAGCTCGGCATGAACAGGCTCATGGTATCGCCGGAACGGGTTATCCGCAAAATCGGGGAATCAGGGAAGTGAACAGTATTTATGGCAAAAAACAACGATAAAAAAACAGGCGCCGTGCTCGTTCAGGGCGGCGGAATCGCCGGCGTTCAGGCGGCGCTCGATCTGGCGAATTCCGGCTTCAAGGTATACCTTGTTGAACGTTCTCCGGCTATCGGCGGCATGATGTCACACTTGGACAAGACCTTCCCGACCGGCGACTGCGCGACCTGCATCGTTTCGCCGAAGCTTGTCGAGTGCGCGCGCAATCTCAATATCGAGATACTGACGCTCTCCGACCTCATGGGGCTCGATGGCGAGCCGGGCCGTTTCAGGGCGATGGTCAGACGGTATCCCCGGTATGTGGACGAGCATCTCTGCACCGGCTGCGGGGACTGTACCGAGGTCTGCCCTGTCAACATCCCGAACCGTTTCGACCGTAACCTTGGGACCCGGACGGCGATTGCAAAGCACTATGCCCAGGCTGTGCCGAATGTCGTCGATATTCTCAAACAGGGTCATGCTCCCTGTAAGGTTGCCTGCCCGGCTAATGTCAATGTCCAGGGGTATATCCGGCTTATCGGTAAAAAAGAGTATATAAAAGCGGTGAGCCTGATTCGCGAGCGTAATCCCCTGTCAGCAATCTGCGGCCGTATATGCACTCATCCCTGCGAAACGGAGTGCACACGCGGGACGGTTGATGCTCCGGTCGCCATACGGCAGCTCAAGCGATTCGCTTCCGACCGTGAGATGGAGCTCATCGAGTCGGGCGAATATATTCTACCCGAAGAAAAGAAACCGCTGCCGGATGCGAAAAAAGTGGCTGTTGTCGGCGCAGGACCGGCGGGACTGACCGCCGCATACGATCTGGCGGGCTCCGGTTTCGCCGTGACCGTGTACGATGCCCTTCCTGCTGCGGGCGGAATGCTCCGGTGGGGAATCCCCGAATACCGTCTCCCTAAAAAGGTGCTCGACCACGAAATCGAGCTTATCCGGCGCAGGGGTGTCGCCTTTGTCTTCAACTGTCGTCTTGGCGACGATATGACGCTCACGAGTCTCCGTGAATCCCACGATGCGGTGTTCATTGCCGTCGGGGCGCAGAAGAGCCGCACGCTCGGCATCGGGGGCGAACAGATGCGGGGCGTCGCGTACGGAATCGAATTCCTCCGGCAGGCGGGTATGGACAGGTCTGCCATTACGGGGAAAGTTGCCGTCATCGGCGGCGGGAATGTCGCGGTGGATGTTGCCCGGACAGCGCTCCGTCTCGGCGCGGACAGCGTGGAGATGGTGTGCCTCGAACAGCGTCACGAAATGCCCGCCTATCCCGAAGAAGTCGATGCTACCCTCCGGGAGGGTATCACGATCCGTAACGGCTGGGGACCCGCCCGAATCGTTGGAGATAGTTCTGTCGCTGGTGTGGAGTTAAGGCGTTGTGTCCGTGTCTTCGACGAAAGCAAGCGGTTCAGCCCTGTGTATGACGACAGCGACCGCGACACCATCCGTGCAGACCGCGTCATTGTCGCCATCGGGCAGTCGACCGACAGCGGGGTTCTCACCCATACGGGCGCCGAAACCGGACATGGATGTTTCAGGGTCGATCCGGTGACTCTCGAAACCTCGCTCAGGGGCGTTTTCGCGGGCGGAGATGTGGTGTCGGGCCCGGCATCGGTTATCGAAGCGGTTGCCGCCGGGAAACGCGCCGCCGAATCAATCGAACGGTATCTCAGGGGAGAAGACCTCCGGACATCACGGTTCGAGAATACGATACGGCGTATTCCTGAGGAGCTCCTGCCCGAAACGAATAGTGTGGAAAAAAAGCCACGCGCCGAGTCGCCGGAGCTGGAAGCGGAACTGAGAATCGGTAATTTCGAAGAGGTCGAGCTTGGTTTCTCCGGGGAAGCGGCGTTTGCTGAATGCGAACGGTGCCTCAACTGTGCCCTGTGCTCGGAATGCGGGGAATGCCGCGAGGCATGCGAGCATAATGCGATCGATTATGCCATGGAGGAGCGGACGGTCGGGATCGATGTGGGTTCGGTCATCCTTGCGCCCGGTTTCGAGGAATTTATTGCCGAGGCGAAGGGCGAATACGGGTACGGCCGCTATGCGAATGTAATCACGAATGTCCAGTTCGAGCGGATGCTCTCTGCTTCGGGGCCGTTCGATGGTCATATCGTCCGGCGCTCGGACGGCGGCGAGGCTCGGCGGATTGCGTTCATCCAGTGTGTGGGCTCGCGTGATGCCACCTGCGGCAACGATTACTGTTCATCGATCTGCTGTATGGCCTCGACGAAGCAGGCCATGGTTGCCCGCGAACACCTGCCCGGTCTCGAAGCGGTCATATTTTACATGGATATACGGGCATACGGGAAGGATTTCGACCAGTATTACGAGCGCGCCCGTCATGAGGCGGGTATCCGGTACATCAGGAGCATTCCATCCCGTATCGTTCAGATTCCCGGGACAAACGATCTCCGGCTCCGTTTTGTCAATGAAGACGGTGCTCTCGATGAACACGATTTCGATCTCGTTGTTCTCTCGACAGGCATGGAGCCGGGAGCGACGGTTCGTGAAAGCGCGTCCCGTATCGGTGTGGCGCTCAACGATTATGGCTTCTGCGCCACCGACCGCCGCAATCCTCTTGCAACCTCGCGGGAGGGAGTGTTTGTTGCCGGGGCGTTTCATGAGCCGAAGGATATTCCCGAGACGGTGACCCAGGCGAGCGCCGCGGCTTCCATGTCCATGGAACTGCTCGCCCGTGCCCGCGATACGCTCACCACGAAAAAGGTGTACCCGGACGAGCGTGATATCACCGATGAGGAGCCGCGTATCGGCTTGTTCGTATGCCACTGCGGCATGAACATCGCGTCGGTGGTGGATGTCGGGCGGGTTGTCGATGCCGTTTCCGGTCAGCCCGGTGTCGTCATGGCGAAACATACCCTCTATACCTGTTCCGATACGAGTCTGTCCGAAATCCGCGACGCAATCCGCGAGTACAGGCTCAACCGGATCGTTGTGGCATCGTGCACGCCGCGGACGCACGAGGAGCTGTTCCGCGACACGCTCCGCGACGCCGGGCTCAACCCGTATCTGTTCGAGCTCGCCAACATCAGGGATCAATGCTCGTGGGTGCATTCGTCCGCTCCCGATGCGGCAACCGAAAAAGCCATCGATCTCGTGAGCATGTCGATTGCCCGTGCACGCCGTCTTGTGCCGCTCAAGGGCGGATCGCTCGAAGTCGACCGGGCGGCGATTGTGATCGGAGGCGGACTGAGCGGAATGACCGCCGCCCTTGCGCTGGCGGATCAGGGATTTACCGTGCATCTCATCGAGCGCACCGGAACTCTCGGCGGTAATCTCCTCGATGTGTATTATACGCTCGAACACAACGACATACGATCATTCACGGACAGTCTCGTGCGCCGTGCGGAAAACCATCCGAACATGAGGCTCCACCTCGACACCGGGGTGTCAGCTGTCGCCGGTCATATCGGCAAATTCCGCGTTACGCTGGCTGGAAAGAATGGCGACAAAGAGATTTCGGGCGGCGTCGTGATTGTCGCGACAGGGGCTGTCCCCGCTCGAACCTCGGAGTACGGGTACGGCGAATACGGGCATGTCATGACCCAGCGCGAGCTCGAAAAGCTCCTCCATGACCGTTCATTTCCGCGGGACGACCGCACGGTGGTCATGATCCAGTGTGTCGGGTCGCGGAACGACGAGCGGTTGTACTGCAGCCGTATCTGCTGCTCGATGGCCGTAAAAAATGCGCTTAGAATAAAGGAGCAGAACCCCGGAGCGAACGTATTCGTCCTCTACCGCGACATCAGGACATACGGTTTCCGCGAAATTTACTTCAAAAAGGCGCGGGAAGCGGGTGTTGTCTTTATCCGGTATGACCGTAAAGCGCCGCCGGTTGTCGAGGTCGGGAACGGTCCTGTCGTCGCGGTGAAAAGCCCGGATTTCCCGGACACCATCGAAATTGAAGCCGACAATGTCGTGCTCAGCACGGGGATCGAGGCGCCCGAGCATAACAGCAGCCTTTCGAACTTGTTGAAAGTACCCCTCAACGCTGATGGTTTCTATGTGGAAGCGCATATGAAGCTCAGGCCGGTCGATTTTGCCACCGAGGGCATTTTCCTCTGCGGGCTTGCCCATTCGCCGAAGTTCATGGATGAAAATATATCGCAGGCTCGTGCAGCCGCGGCGCGGGCTGCAACGGTTATCTCGAAGGCCGTGCTCGATGTGAGCGCGCAGGTTTCCGAGGTCGATCAGAAGAAATGCATATCCTGCATGACCTGTGTAAAAGCGTGCCCGTATACGGCGCCATTTGTCAACACAGATAACAAGGCCCAGATCGAAGCTGCAAAATGCATGGGCTGCGGGATATGCGTCTCGGAGTGTCCCGCGCGGGCAATAGTGCTTCATCATTACGGCGCAGATCATTTCGAGATCATGCTCGGGGAACTCCTTTCCTCCGGGAGAATACCGGAACGTGAATTGACAGTATGACAGGTATTCTGTACCATATGCCGGATAATGGTGATTGAACGAAACGGGGAAATATTGGAAAACGTGGATTCGACATCTTTCGAGCCGAAAATTGTGGCCTTCTGCTGCCGTTACTGCGCGTATGCCTCCGCCGACCTCGCGGGGTCCATGCGCATTCAATATCCGCCGAATGTCCGGATTATCCTTACGCCGTGCACGGGGAGGCTCGAAATTCCGTTCTTTATGAAAGCCCTTGAAAACGGTGCTGACGGCGTTCTTGTGGCCGGATGCCTCGAGGGCGGATGTCATTTCCAGAACGGTAACCTCTGGGCGCGGAAACGGGTCGATTATGTCCGGAACCTGATGAACGAGATCGGAATCGAGGAAGACCGTCTGCGCATGGTGAACGTGTCGGCTGCCATGGCCCGCCCGCTGGCCGATATCATCACCGATATGGTCGAGACCGTTCGTGCGCTGGGACCGAACAGGTTAAAAGATGGTTTGTAGTTCATGGTTTGTAGTTCATGGTTTATGGTTTATTGTTTCTGGTTTTTTGTTCGTTATTAAAGTTTAATTGTTTCTGGTTAAAGGAATAAGGATTGGGTAAATAATAAGGGTTCTTTGGAATATATATGGCTACATTTCAACGGTTTGAAGATATCGAAGCATGGCAGAAAGCACGTGAATTGACGAAAGCCGTATATTCCTGTTCGAATACCGAGCCTTTCTGTAAAGATTATACACTGAAAGACCGGATACGACGGGCATCAGTATCGGTTATGTCAAACATCGCAGAAGGCTTTGAGCGGAACGGCACAGGAGAGTTTATACATTTTCTTACTGTTGCAAAAGGCTCTGTCGGTGAGGTAAAATCTCAATTTTATGTTGCATTTGACCATGCGTACATAACAAAAGAATACTTTGAAATCTTGTATGAACTTGCCTCTTCGACAGAGAAACTGATTGCCGGACTCATGCACTACCTAAAAAAACTCACCTGTAAAGGGGCTGAACTTTAAATGATCGGCTTACTGGTGATTTCATACTGTATTTCTTAAAGAACCAAGAACTACAAACCAGAAACCACGAATCATAAACGAGGTATTATACATGATTGTCGCACAGAGAAAAACCATTCCCGAACTCATGAATATACTGAAGGGGCACAGGAAAGTGCTCGTGCTCGGCTGCGGTACCTGTGTCACTGTGTGTCTCGCCGGCGGGGAACGTGAGGTCTGCATCATTGCTTCGGCCCTCCGGATGGCATCCAGACTCAGGGGAGCACCGGTTGAAATCGATGAGCTGACCATCGAGCGCCAGTGCGACAACGTGTTTATCGAGCAGGCTGCCGAGGCGATCGGGCGATGCGAAGCGGTGCTGTCGCTCGGCTGCGGCGCCGGAGTCCAGGCTATTGCAGAGCGGTACCGTGAAAAGCCGGTGTACGCCGGTCTCGATACCGCTTTTCTCGGGATTCTCGAGGAACAGGGTTTCTGGGCCGAAAAGTGCACATCGTGCGGAGCATGTGTGCTGTCCGATTACGGCGGAATCTGCCCCGTGACACGGTGCGCGAAACGTCTGCTCAACGGTCCCTGCGGAGGTTCGCGGGAGGACAGGTGCGAGGTCCGTCCCGACCGTGAATGCGCCTGGCAGCTCATATATAACCGTCTCAGGGATATCGGGCAGCTCGACAGGCTCAGACGGATCGCACCGCCGAAAAACTGGAAAACAAGCCGTGACGGGGGGTGCCGTGTCATTATTCGTGAGGATCACCGGATATAGTCCGGATTATTCATGGAAGATCAATAGTGTCCGGTTAAAATTGTTATAAAAGTTCGAAATATCCTGTAAACAGGGCATTTACCGGCATATGGATTATTTTAGATTTGATTGTTACCCCTTTTCTCCACCCTAACTCACCCCCTGCCCCCTCTCTTGCCACAAGAGAGGGGAAGCGCCCGCTAACATCTATTTTATCAAGGTGTTATGCGCGGGGTGAGTTTCCAT
>JAJFUH010000023.1 GCA_021372535.1 bacterium | reverse complement strand
CTCTTGCCTCAAGAGAGGGGAGGCGCCACCAACATCTGTATTATCAAAGTGTTATACGCGGGGTGAGTTCCCGTAATTAGTAGGAGCACTATCATGTCCTACTGCAAACAAAAGGTGCTCAGTATTTAACCGGACAGTTATGAATATTTTCATATAAATACTGGTTAGCACGGCGGGTATCAGTCATTCCGGGTTCGGGGATTCAAATCGCCCGTTCAATTATCGATGACCGTGTAACGATTGGAGGAAACACCATGGAACTGATGAAAAAAATCCCGTTCAGTTTCGAGGATAAAACGTACGAGATACGAATATATCTCGGTGACAACACGATCAATGTTGTTGCATTTTACCGTAACTATCCCGTTAATGGTTTCCGGCACCATATCAAAATAGCCGGTAGACATGATCCTGAAAAGGTATTGAACACCGCGGTTCTGGATGAAATTGTCGACATATCGAAAGACGATATTGTCAAAAAACGATGGGATAAAGTAATGAGTGCCGTGCAGTGAGGCTTATATTTTCAGCAAAAAATGAGGTGTGCAGATACATGGCATGCCTTTGACGCCCCGCCGCCTGTTACTTCCGCGGGTAGATTATTTCCCCCTTACGGTTGATGTATCCCCATGAGCCGCCGGTTTTAATGAGCGCTATGCCGCCGGTGAAGGTTTTTGCGTCCTCGAACTGCGGCTTCACGGTCACTTTACCGGAGCGGTCGATATAGCCGAACAGGCTGTCGCGCTTGACCGCGGCGAATCCCTCGGAGAATTTCCACACGTAATCGTAGGCCGGTTTTATGACCAGAGCGCCGGAGCGGTCGATGAATCCGAAGAGGTTGCCCGATTTGACCGCCGCAAGACCCTCGGAAAAGTGCCATGCGTTTTCATACAGCGGCTCGATGACCATCGTTCCGGTGGTATCGATGTACCCGAATCTGCCGTTGATTTTAACAGCGGCGAGTCCCTCGGTGAACATCCATGCGAACTCGAACCGGGGCGCAATGACCATCGTTCCGGAGCGGTCGATGTATCCGTACGCGGAATCCGCCTTGACCGTGGCGAAACCCTCGGAGAATTTTCCCGCATCCTCATACCGTGGCTCGACCACATAAGCGCCGGAGCGGTCGATGTATCCGAAAAGGCCGTCCTTCTTGACCCGCGCGGGACCATCGGTGAATTCCCATGCCAGCTCGTACTGCGGCGCTATTGCCACCATTCCTGTCCGGTCGATGTACCCGTACGATCCCCCGATATTGATCACCGCCATACCATCGGAGAACGGCTTGGCGATGTCGAATTTCGGCTCGATGACCACGGCGCCGGTAGTATCGATGTAGCCATACCGGCCTGTGATATTCACCGGGCAGAGGCCTTCCGAAAAGTCACCGGCATCCTGGTAAGTCGGCGCAATGACCACGTTACCTGCTCCATCGATGTAGCCGTACCGGCCGTTTTCGACGATGATGTGCAGGCTTCGGGCCTCGGGGATTGAAGTATCGGTCGAGGCATCGCACGACATAAGCACCGCCGCGCAGCACACTGAAAGAAGTATATTGTTGCACACTGCCAATATCCTCCTGGAACATGGTTATACGTTGTCTCATAAGATGGGAAATCCGGTCAGGAAAAGCAAGTGCGGAAAAAGGCAGGCAGAAGGCAGAAGGCATAAAGCATAAGACAAAAGGCACAAGGCAGAAGGCAGAAGGCATAAGGGGAAAGAGGGAAAGGCATAAAAGACGGAAACCGTTATCCGACAAAAAGTCACTGACCCGGTTTTTTGTCCGGTCATAACGCCTGCCTGACAGAATCGCCGCGGGTATCGGCAATCGTAATTTCTTGAAATTATTCGTTTTGAAAAGAAATGTTTCAGCGTGCCTTTCATGGCATATTTGTTGCTCTCAACAATAAATGACGGCACATTTCACCAGAAACTGGCCGGCACACACTGCCATTCATGTCTTATAAAATTATTCAGGATTTGACACCGGTTTCGGTGTCGGTACGGAGGTGATAACCATGAAAATCCCCTCTCAGTTCAATGTCGAGGCTAAAATAGCGCATGTACAGTCAAATTCGACTGCTGCGGTGAATGGAGGAACGATGAAAAACGGTGTCCCTCAGGGTCTGCGGCAGCGTAACGGGAAGGTTTTGAGGGCCGGAGCTCCCCACCTTCTGACCACAAAGCCCGGTATACCCGATATTGTAACCTATACACCCGGCGGCGACAAGGTAACCATTCCCTCACCGGGAAAAACGGGCTCCGGATTCGATTCATATTACTGACTGTTTACTGACCGGCTGTCATATCCCAGGAAAACTGTATTCCCGCACGGCACGTTTAGCAGGATTTACGCTGTAAGCACCGATGTTTGTTGATGATATCAACGATCAAAACTGAAATAGATTGACGTGCCTGTGCGGGAACATTTTTCAGGGGAGTATCAATATGATGTACGATATTATCTGACAGGATAAACGATTTGTTCTCAGTTCGAGTACAATAAACGAAGAATAAATTGTTGAATAACCCCGCAGCAGAGCCCATCGAAATACTTCCGTTAAGAACGGTAAAATGAATTGACTTTTGCAGCGATATGATATGTCCCCGATAATGCTCCGATTTTTTAAAAAATATAAATATATGTTGCTTTTTATTGTGATTTTTTATTATGAATGCATCATAATATGAATTAATCAAAAATATTCAATGCTTTCAGTAGAGTTATTGTAAAGTATCACAGCAGCTTCCCCTATACATCTGTTTTTCACATGTTAAAGAGCAGGGAGTATCCAGGAAAACGGGATATCTCCCGGCGCGGGAAAGGATGAGATACTGATGAAACGGCTTATACTGATAAGTATTCTTTTTGTTTTGTCTGTACTCTCATGCAGCGACGAAAGCCCCGTAAACCCGAACGATGGCGCCGGAACCGCTGTCATCCAATGCACGGTCGAACCTGCAAAACCGGCCCGCGCGGACGAACTGAATCCGACAGTCAAAGCGGAAATCTCGTTTTACGATGCCCAGAACACGACGCTCGTCAAACAAGCCCTGACGGTGAACGGCAAACACATCACGGGCACGGTGACCGTGAAATCGGGGAGCGGCTACCATGCCGAGCTGTTCTGTTACGATGCCGACGGCAACGTTACCCACAGCGGCACGGCAACGAATATTTCCATCACTGCCGGCCAGCAGACGACGGTCACGATACTGCTGAAACCCTCAAAACCGGAAACTCCCACAGCCTCGGGCCCGCAGAGCGCCATAACCTCCGGGACCTCGTACACCGTATCGTGGGATACAGTGAGCCGCGCGCAGTCCTACACCATCGAAGAATCCACGAACAGCACATTTGCCGATTCGACCTCGAAGACGATAGTCGGGACGTCGGACACGTACAAGAACACGGCGGGGACGTACTATTACCGTGTGAGGGCGAACAATGCCACGGGGAGCAGCGGCTGGTCGAACACGGTGGTGGTGACGGTGTCCAGGATACAGTACACGCTCACGCTCGCGGTGAACACCGCGGAATGGGGGACGACGAATCCGTCAGCCGGAGCACATACGTACGACGAGGGTACAGAGGTGACCGTCACCGCGATTCCGTCCGAAGGCTACCGGTTTGCAGGCTGGACAGGGAGCGTGATGAACGCTACGAACGCGACCACGACGGTGACCGTTACGGGGAACATGACGGTGGTTGCGAACTTCGAGAAGATACCGGCAGGACAGTATGCGCTCACGCTCGCGGTTAACACGGAAAGCTGGGGAACGACGAATCCGTCAGCCGGTGTTCATACATACGACGATGGGACGGAAGTTACCATAACGGCGACCCCGGCATCGGGCTGCCGGTTCGTGAGCTGGACAGGTGATGTTGCCAATACGACGAACGCCTCGACGACGGTGTCGATGAACGGCAACAAGACGGTGGTAGCGAACTTCGAACAGATAACGCTGACCCTCTCGGGAACGGTGACCGGGGCCGACAGTGTCACGGTAACCCTGAGCGGCGACGCATCCGGCATCAGGATGGTTGGCGGCGGCGGGAGCTATTCGTTCACGGTGGATTATGGCGGGAGCTACACGGTGACGCCCTCGAAGGTCGGCTACACCTTTTCGCCGTCGAACTTCACGGTCGCTTCACTGACCACCAGCCAGACGCAGAATTTTTCCGCGACACCCATTCCGGCGAAAACATACGTCATCTCGGGTATCGTGTCCGGCGCCAACGGTGTCACGGTAACCCTGAGCGGCGACAAAACCGAGAGCATCGCGGTCAACGACGGCTCGGCGTACTCATTCACCGTGCAGGAAGGCGGCTCATACACGGTGACACCCTCGAAGGACGGCCACGACTTCGCGCCGGTAAGTAAATCGTTTACGAACGTCACCGCAAACCAGACCCAGAACTTCACCGCCACGAAACGCACGCAGCAGTACACGCTCACGCTCGCAGTGAACACGACTGGCTGGGGAACGACAAATCCCTCGGCAGGAGCGCACACGTACGATTCGGGTACTGTTGTCACGGTTACCGCGACTCCCGCATCGGGCTACCGGTTCGTGAGCTGGACGGGGACTGTCGCCGGTTCCACGAACACGACCACGACAGTGACCGTAACCGGGAACATGACGGTGACGGCGAATTTCGAGAAGATACCGAAACAGTACGCACTCACGCTTGCTGTAAACATGACCGGCTGGGGGACGACGAGCCCGTCAGAGGTTGCAGCCCATATGTACGATGAGGAGACGGTTGTTTCTATAACAGCAACACCTGCATCCGGTTATCGGTTCGTAAACTGGACGGGGACTGTTGCCAGCTCTACAAGTGCGACCACAACGGTGACGGTGACAGGTAATATAACGGTGACGGCGAATTTCGAGAAAATACCGAAACAGTACGCACTCACGCTTGCTGTAAACATGACCGGCTGGGGGACGACGAGCCCGTCAGAGGTTGCAGCCCATATGTACGATGAGGAGACGGTTGTTTCTATAACAGCAACACCTGCATCCGGCTATCGGTTCGTTAGCTGGACGGGGACAGTCGCCAGCTCGACGAGCGCTTCAACAACGGTGACGGTTACCGGGAATATGACGGTGACCGCGAATTTCGAGAAGATACCGACGACGCAGTACACACTCACCATGGCTGTGAACAATACCGAATGGGGAACGACAAGCCCGTCTGCCGGGGCGCACACGTACGATTCGGGTACTGTTGTCACGGTAACTGCGTCACCGGCAACAGGCTACCGGTTCGTGAGCTGGACGGGAACAGTTGCCAGCTCGACGAGCGCTTCAACAACGGTGACGGTTACCGGGAATATGACGGTGACCGCGAATTTCGAGAAGATACCGCAATATATTCTGACAATAGCTGTGAATAATCCCGACTGGGGGACGACAAATCCAACTATTGGATGGCATGCGTACGATGAGGGGAAGGTTGTTACGATAAAAGTATCACCGGTATCCGGATACCGGTTCGTAAGCTGGACGGGGAACGTAGCTGACACCACGAGCGCTTCGACATCGGTGACAATGACCGGGAACATGACGGTGACCGCGAATTTTGAGAAAATACCGACACAGTATACACTTATGATAAAAGTAAATATAAACGGCTGGGGAACGACGAATCCGTCGGTTGGAGACTACAAATATGACGAAGGGGCAGTTGTTTCAATTACCGCAACACCGGCAACAGGTTACTTGTTTACAAGCTGGACGGGTGATGTTGCCAGTTCGACAAGTGCCACCACGACCGTGACTATGAACGGTGACCGGACAGTTACTGCTAATTTCGAGAAACGGATAACGAAGTATACACTTACCCTTTCCGTTAATACCACAGGATGGGGGACAACGAATCCCTCGATTGGATCGCACACATACGTTGAGAATGTACTTGTTACAATAACGGCAACACCCGCTGCCGGTTACCGGTTTGTGAACTGGACAGGGGGCGTCGCAAGCGATACAAGTTCGACCACGACGGTGTGGATGAACGGAGACAAGGCAGTAAAGGCGAATTTTACGAGGATACAATATACCCTGACGATGGCAGTCAATACAGCCGGCTGGGGCACGACGAGCCCGTCGGCAGGAGCTCACACATACGATGAGGGGACAGTTGTAACTGTAACTGCAACACCATCATCCGGCTACCGGTTTGTGAACTGGACAGGGAACGTAGCAAACACCACGAGCGCCTCGACAACAGCAACGGTTACCGGGAACATGACGGTGACCGCGAATTTTGAAAAGATACCGCAATCTGTTCTGACCATGGCTGTGAACACGGCCGGCTGGGGAACGACGAACCCTTCGGTCGGCGAGCATACATGGGAAGAAGGGGTTATTGTGGAAATCCTGGCATACCCGGCACTCGGTTACCGGTTTGTGAGATGGACGGGGAATGCTGCCGATACGGGGAATCCTATCACCACAGTGATACTTTCCGGAGATATGACGGTAACGGCGAATTTTGAGAGGGACAGCTCGAAAATTGCGTTTTATTCAAGCGGTAGTGGATATAGTGGAATCCGCGTGATGAATGCGGACGGGAGCGGGGTGAGCAGCATACTGGCTTATAACAGCTATCGTCCATCCTGGTCGCCGGACGGCACGAAGATCGCGTTTGATACCATGCCCGGCGGTAACCTGGGATATGAAGTCTTCGTGATGAATGCGGACGGGAGCGGTCAGGTCAACCTGACTAACAGCGGAGCATATGAATATAGTCCAGCCTGGTCGCCGGACGGCACGAAGATTGCCTTTGTCTCCGACCGTGACGGCCGCCAGCAAATCTATGTCATGAATACGGATGGAAGCGGCCAGGTCAATCTATCAAATAATAATGCATATGATTCATATCCAGCCTGGTCGCCTGATGGCTCGATGATTGCATTTTATTCTCAGCGCAATACCGGTATTGGCATCTGTGTGATGAACGCGGACGGGAGCGGTCAGCATATAATCCCGGGTACGAACGATTCATCGTGGGATTCGAGATTGTCCTGGTCGCCGGATGGCTCGAAAATCGCATATGCCAGCGCCAACAATATTGTAATCTATGTTGTGAACGTTAACGTTAACCTCGTTCTGAAAAACATTACGAACGGCAGTAATCCGGGCGATGCCAGTGCACCAAGCTGGTCGCCGGACGGCGCGAAGATTGCGTATAGAACCGGCGGTTCATCCGGAGGAGAAATCTACGTGGTGAATACCGACGGGAGCGATCCGCGAAACCTGACAAACAGTTCGGCGAATGACGGGGATCCATCCTGGTCGCCGAGGTGATTGGAATGGCCTGCCTTTATCACCCTGACAGAACGGGATACCTCCGGACAGGCGTGTTGTCTATTCAAGGGGTGTTGGAACCGGGATTTCCATGATTAACCGGGATTTCCGGGATTATTTTCATCGTGACAATTTTTTTCCTTTTTGTCATTCTATTATTCACGGTCATCCTTATCACATCCTGCCCATCCCGGTTCAGGTTTTTTGCGCGAATACCGATGAAACACAAGGCTTCCCGGGATTTTTTCATCATGGTCATCCTTTTCCATCATGGTCATCCCGGTTCAGTCTTTTGGTGTGGTGCCGGGGTTCTTTTTCCCTTATGCCTTCTGCCTTGTGCCTTCTGCCTGTTTTTTTAAACTCTTATCTCCGTTATGTAATTCTATTAATCCCGGTCATCCTTTTATAATCGTGAAAATCCCGGTTCAGGTTTTTTGTGCGGATACAGGTGAGTCATAAGGTTTCCATGATTTTTTTCCATCATGGTCATCCCGGTTCAGTCTTTTGGTGTGGTGCCGGGATTCTTTACCCTTATGCCTTGTGCCTTGTGCCTTATGACTGTTTTTTTAAACTCTTATCTCCGTTATGTAATTCTATTAATCACGGTCATCCTTTTCTAATCCTGAAAATCCCGGTTCAGGTTTTTTGCGCGAATACCGATGAAACACAAGGCTTCCCGGGATTTTTTCATCCTGGTCATCCTTTTCCATCCTGGTCATCCCGGTTCAGTCTTTTGGTGTGGTGCCGGGGTTCTTTTTCCCTTCTGCCTTCTGCCTTGTGCCTTATGCCTGTCTTTTAAGGTATCGAGTACCCGATAAGCTCTTCCTCGAGTTTCCAGGTGGTCTTGTAGCTGTCCGATTTTTCGACCGATTTTTTCACAATTCCGACATTCGGAGCCAACCAGAGCATGGTTCTGGTGATCTCTATCTGCGTGCTTCCGCCGCCGACCGCCGCCGCGTAGTAGGCGATCTCGTACTTCCTGCATCCCGAGAATGTGCCGGCGGTGACCGTAATATCTTCCTCGCCGTCGTAAGTACCGAGCCAGGTGAGCGTAAAGTTGGCGCCGTACTCGGAGTTTGACCAGGACATGATGTCGTAGGTCGTTCCGGGGTTGACATCGAGCCGCAGGAGAGGAAGCTCGTCGACATGCGGGTCGGGTTCGTTTCCGGATGCCGCTTTCGTGAGGGTGGGGAACAGCCCCGCGGATTTGCCGGTGGATACGCCGAGATCGCCGAAATTGACAAAATCGGCGAAGGTGTAGACCGTATTGGAATCGATGCGGACGAACGAGTCAAATTCGTCGTCATCGTTGACAATCATCCAGTATTCGATGTTATTGATAACTTTCGTTCCATTCACAATGCGCGAGAACTGATAATCGTACGTATAACCATCGAGCAAATCGGTTTCATGCGCCCGGATTGTCCAGATTGCGTTCGAGCTCATGGGGTAGTATGTGTGCGACCCGGCGAAACCGCTGCCCTGTCCGCCTTCTGTCTCCCTGCCGATAAAGTTGTAGATGGTGACATCGTTTCCCCGGACGATTATCTTCACAAAGGGCGGAGAGAAGACAAATCCTTCGCTGCCGGGAGAGAGCGTATAGGTGCCGTTCGGGATTCCGCGGAAAGAAAACGCCCCATTGCCGTCGGTGACTGTGCTGAGGCTGAGCGTGTCACCCGCAAGACCGACCGTGATGTCGGGCATCCCGTTTCCGCCGGTGTCGACTATTCTGCCGTACACGGTGTACACGCCGGAATTGTCCCCGCCGCCGTTGGTTTCGGGCTTGATGTATCCCGTAATGCTCGCGACGCTCACATTCATACCGTTGACCGTCGCCTCGCGGGAGCCGGGAGTGAAGGTAAAACCGCCCTTTGCGGGAGTCACCGTGTAGGAGCCGTTCCGTATGTTCTTGAAGACATAATTGCCGCGGTAATCGGAAGCGACCGTTACATTTATGATATCGCTGCCCCCGGAATCCGATGTTCTGCCGGAGATGGTTACGAGCACCCCTTCGATTCCGGAACCCGATTCATAGAGGATTTTTCCGGAGACAGAATAGGTGTCGGGGCCGCTGTCGTTACCGCTGTCGTCCATGAGGCATCCGGAGAGCAGGAACGCCGCTCCGAGAACGAGGAATGCGAGCGTGTGTTTCATGGTATTAACCCCGTATGAGTGAAAAAAGAATCGTTCGATGATTATGACGTGATACACAGGAAAAATTGTATGACAAAGTAAAATCAAAAATCCATGTCAATCCTGTTAATCATGTCAAATTTTTCTTGTACTACTTTATAATTAATACTGTTGTCGGACAGGGAAGTTCCTGTAATCCTGTATGGTATTGGTGTTTTACGGGCGACAGGTGCATGGATTGCCATCCCGGAGGGAAGGATCGGCGTGGTTACGGTAAAAAACTTCCGCTCATGCTTGCCAATATACCGTGTTCTGCACTATATTACAAAAAATGCGATAAAAAAAGAACAGAAAAACAGACCATAGAAGGGATACCGTTATGATTATCGTCATGAAACAGGGTGCTGCCGAGAAAGATATACAGAAGGTAATTTCGCTCATCGAAAAGCTCGGCTACAAGGCTCACCTGAGCAGGGGAGTCGAGCGCACCATTATCGGTGTCATCGGCCACCAGGACAAAAGCCCCATCCAGTCCTTCGCCTCGCTCGAAAGCGTCGAATCGGTCATACCAATCCTCAAACCGTTCAAGCTCACAAGCCGTGAGATGCAGCACGAACCGACCATCGTCGATGTGGACGGTGTCAAAATCGGCGCGAACCGCCTTGCCATTATTGCGGGACCCTGCTCGGTGGAGTCGGAAAAGCAGATCGTCGCCATCGCCCGCGCTGTGAAGGAAGCCGGTGCGCAGATACTCCGCGGGGGCGCTTACAAGCCACGGACATCGCCCTATGCCTTCCAGGGACTCGAGGAGGAGGGGCTGAAGCTGCTCGCACGGGCGAAAGAGGAGACCGGCCTGAAAATCGTCACCGAGATCGTCGCCATCGGTGATACCGACCTTCTCGTGCAATATTCGGACATGATCCAGATCGGCGCCCGGAACTGCCAGAACTTCGCGCTCCTCAAAGCGGTGGGGCAGACCGGCAAGCCGATACTGTTCAAGCGCGGTCCCGCCACGACGGTCAAGGAATTTCTTCAGGCCGCCGAGTACATCATGACCGAGGGCAACCATAACGTCGTGCTCTGCGAGCGGGGCATCCGGACATTCGAGGATTCGACCCGCAATACGATAGATCTCGGCTCGATGGCGCTCATGAAGCTGTGGTCGCACCTCCCGGTGATTGCCGACCCGAGCCACGGCACCGGTGTCCGCGATCTGGTGATTCCCATGTCACGGGCGGCGATAGCTGCCGGCGCGGACGGGCTCATTATCGAGGTGCACACCCACCCCGAGGAGGCGTTTTCGGACGGCCCCCAGTCGCTCAAGCCGGAGGATTTCAGGAAAGGCCTCGAAGAGGTGAAAAAGATCGCCGCGGCGATGGGAAGAACGATGTAACGCGGGGAGAATGAACCACGGAGACACGGAGCGCACGGAGGGAAAGAGAAAGAGGGGAATAAATATATAAGAAATATAAGGCTGAAATGGTAAATATGAATTCACACTGCCATATCGATATCATCGGAGTTGAACAAGGGTTTTTTGCTCAGAAAGAGGGCTATGCCGAATGTCAGCGGGCCAAGCCTGCCGATAAACATGAGAAGTGTTACAATCAACTTTCCCAGGGTGGTCAGGGCAGATGTAAGTCCCATACTTAATCCAACCGTACCGAGCGCTGAAGCAGCCTCAAACAGAATACACTGGAATGAACTCTTTTCGGTCAATGTCAGGAGGAAAGTTCCTGTAACCAGAATTGTTATGTAAAAACATAAACTGGCAATGGCTGTTAAAACACGTTCAAAGGGTATTTCATATCCCCAGAATGTAATTCTGGCCGAACCTTTGAGGGTGCTTTTCATAATTCCGATAATAGCTGAAAAAGTGGTTGATTTCAATCCTCCACCAGTGCCTGAGGGAGATGCTCCGATGACCATAAGCACGGTTATGAGGAGGAGAGAAGCTCGGGCTATCCCGGAAATGGGTATGGTATTGAATCCGACAGTTGTCATTGCGGTCATTGCCTGAAAAAAAGAAGCCATAAGACGGTACTGAGAGGGCATGCATTGTATCGATGGTTCGGTGATAAACAGGATGAAAGTACCCACAATGCTTATCCAGAATGTGGTATGAATGATAATTTTACTGGTAAGAGTGATTTGGGCGGTTTTACCACGGACAGTACGCCATACATCGACAAAAACAATGAAACCGATAGCTCCGGCATAGCTCAATATCGATACGATAAAATTCAGCCAGAAATTGTTACAGAAAAGTTCAAAACTGGAACTGTAAAGACTGAATCCCGCTGTGCAGAAGGATGAAATACTATGGAAAACGGCGCTCCACAATGGTTGCGGGACTCCAGCGGAGCGAAAAACGAAATAGAGGCATACCGCTCCGAGTATTTCGATGATGGCGGTGAAAATAATCACGCTTTTTATGAATTTGTCGATTCTGAGATGTTTTGGAAGTGAAAAAACGGTTTTGGATACCTCCTCACGGGATGAATCAAGCGGTTTTTTTCTTGAAAGGATCACGAAAGAACCGAACGTCATATAACCGATACCACCGAGCTGTATGAGGATGATAATAACGAGTTGTCCAAAGAAGGTATACGATCCGGATATATCGATTGTGGAAAGACCGGTTGTCGATACCGCGGATGTGGCGACAAAAAGATTGTCCAGTGCGGCTACGGGAACGGTGTGGGAAATCGGCAGGTTCAGGAATATCCACCCGAATATGATATACAGTATGTAACCAAAAAAAACAATTTTGACAGGGTGGAGGTTTTTTATAAAAAGAGTGATTTCAGTGTATAATTTCATGTGTTCCTCGAATGTGTATGAAGTATAGCGAATTCGTATCGGTGAGGCAACTCTGTTTTTGGGTGGAGTTATTTTATACATGGAAAGAGAAATGGGCAACAATGGAAGAATGATTATAAAGGTGTTTATTTGATTTATAGTACGTTACGGACATGTACACGTTTCACATATTCGACCAGGGGAGGGCGCACGATGAACAGGCTCATACTGCTTATGACCGCTCTGGCAATGGTTTACGTCGCGCACGCCCAGACACGCGACTGCATCGACTGCCACCGTGATGTTACCCCGGGCATCGTTACCGAGTGGAAGCTGAGCAGGCACGCCGAAAACGGTGTTTCCTGCGCCGCCTGCCATATCGGGGAGCACACCTCGTCCGATGACATCACCAAGGCGGGAATCCCGACACCGAAAACCTGCGCCATGTGCCACGGCGACCAGGTGACCCAGTTCATGGCCGGAAAACACTCGAAGGCGTGGGTGTCGATGAACGCCATGCCCACCGCTCACTGGCAGCCCATGGGTTTCATGGAGGGCATGAAAGGCTGCGGCGGCTGTCACAAGATCGGTATCAAAACCACCGAGGAGATCAGGGTCATCAAGCAGGACAACCTCGGCTATGGTCTCGCATCGTGCGATGTCTGCCACACGCGCCACCAGTTCTCGGTCAGGGAGGCGCTCGCTCCCCAGGCATGCCGCACCTGTCACATGGGCATCGACCATCCCCAGTGGGAGATGTACTCGTCCTCGAAGCACGGCGTCCGGGCGCTCCTCAAACAGAACGGCATACTCCCGCCCGATACCGCGGCTCCGACCTGCCAGTACTGCCACATGAACCAGGGCAACCATGCGGTCAGGACAGCATGGGGATTCCTCGCGGTGCGGCTGCCCATGCCCGAGGACAAGCAGTGGGCAGGCGACCGTGCGACCATACTCAAGGCGCTCGGCGTGCTCGATCCCCAGGGTAACCCGACAGCCCGTCTCGAAGCGGTCAAAGCCGCCGACATCGCCCGTCTCACCGAGGAGGACTTTCAGAAAGAGCGCGAGCGGATGGTTTCGGTCTGCGTGGACTGTCATTCCGAGAAGTTCGCCAGAAACGAGCTCGCGAAGGGGGATGCCATGATCGTCCGGGCCGACAGCCTCATGGCCGAGGGAATCAACATTGTCGCCGACCTCTACACGAGCCTCGTGCGGGTCAAGCCGGAATATTACGGGTACTCATATCCCGATGTGCTCACCTTCCACGATGCCCCGACAGTCATCGAGCAGAAGCTCTTCCTCATGTACCTCGAACACCGCATGCGTACCTTCCAGGGGGCGTTCCACATGAATCCCGACTATTCCTTCTGGTATGGCTGGAGCGAGATGGTGCGCGACCTCACCGAGATCAGAGAACGTAGTGAAGAGATGAGAAAACGATGAGGGTATTATGGAGTTTAGAAAAGAAAAACAAACTACTCCGCAGTAAAGCTGTGAGGAATTCACTTAAATTGAGTTTACAAAAAGTATCGACTTGTTTAGTTCTAACAGTAATATGAATTTTATTCCCCCCGGGGTTATATAATAGTCTCTCCCAATTTTTGCTAAAAGACCCAAATCAATTCCATAATTAGAATACATTATAAAAGCATCATTAGAAGCTTTTACAGCCCATTCACTTTGCTTTCCTGACAAATATCTGAAATATTTAACTGCATCTTTTAATGGAACAGGGTAGAAGTTTTTTGATAACGCAAAAATGGTTTCTACTGCTGAATAAATACCAAAGATAGCTGGACTAGAGAAAGGATTTTTAGTAATATATTCTTTCAAAACTTCAGTTTGTTCCTCACTGATAAATTCTATAGGGGCGGATTTATTTCTCTTGCCATTATAATTTGACCCAAAATGTGTTAGGCTGACTTTTGGTTTTATTATTGTTAATCCAAGTTCAGTAGATAATCTTAAATAGCTACTTATGGTACTCTTGGATAAACCAGTTTTCTTTTCTAATTCTTTAATGGTACTTTCGGTGTTAAGTGAGTATAAAATTCTATTTAAAAGATGCAAATTCCATAATCCGTGATTTGAAGGTTTTAAATTAATTAATATTGTTATTGCTTTAACTTTGAAATAGAAACTTTTTAAAAGCTCATAAGGTGAGAATTGAATAGGAATGACATCATTTTTATTACAAAATTTTATATGACTTTCTAAAAAATTTGGGCATAATAAATAAGCTTTAATTGGTAAGTTAGGTATTTCACTTCTTCTTTGTAGTTCAATTAATTCCTGTCTGTATTCTATAACCTGTTTGCAAAATTTAATTTCGCTACTTACCGCTTTCAATTCAATTAAAAGTAAATCGTTTGATGCAAGAAATAGTAAATCAAGTTTATTTCCAGACGGAAGTATTTTTTGCCGGCTAATTAATGAAATATTATCCCTAATTGATAAGGTATTTTTTACTTCATCAAGCTGAGTAGCAAAAATATCCTCAATCTGCGATTCTCTGATTTCTAAGATCATGTTTTCTAAATTTTTCTTTGTGATAATTTTTCATCGCAAATAATACAAATAAAATCACCATCAGGAAATGGTTTTCCCATTTGAATTCTTGTGTTCTTATCATTAAGGTCAAGAACTCGGTTTATAAATAATCCTGTACCTAATTTAACACTTTGACCACATTCGTTACATATCTCATTTATCATTTGTAAATCTTTTAAAATGTTAAGAGGTATATGTTTAATATTATTTGAGAAACTTCTTATTGTTTGGGAAAATTTAACAAGTTTAAAATCTTTTTATTAATTCATTATCAATATATTTTTGATAAAATAACGAGTTTTTCCTGAAAAACAATATAATTAAATATGAACAATAATCAATATGTAATTATTGTTTATATTATCCAGTTAAATCAGCTAACATGATTGATCCCCCTCGGCTTCGCCGTGTCCCCCTTATAAAAGAAAGGGGGACGAAAGTGCTCCAAAAGCCATTCCCCCCTTAAAAAGGGGGGATGCCGCAGGCAGGGGGGATCACATACTATCGAAATAAATTATCAATTTTGAATAAAAGGTTTTCTATGCTTATCAAACTGGATAACCGGATTATATTATATAAAAAATCATTGATGAAAAAAAATAAAAATACACTGGCCAATAGCGTCGCTTTTGCTCGCAATGCTTATAGGTAACTCCGATGTGCCACGTTTTTCTGTTTCGTGCGTTAGTTAAGTATGGGGGATAAAAATCCATAAGCGGAAAAACGTGCCATGCAGGCGGATAATGAAAAAATATGATAAAAAAACTTGACAAACCGATCAGGGTTTGATATTATTAGTAACGATTATCATTACTAATAATTGTTCGCGTGTAAAATTATGTTCATTGGCATCATGTTCCTATACGGAGCAGTGCCCGGAAAGGAGTACAACCATGGAAGAAATAAAACAGCAGGTAACGCAGGCTTCCACCCTGCCGCGCCTCGGCGCCCCGGCGCCGCAGTTCGAGGCGGTCACCACGCACGGCACCCTCAGGCTCGAGGACTACAAGGGGTCATGGCTCATTCTCTTCTCGCACCCGGCGGATTTCACCCCGGTGTGCACGACCGAGTTCATAGGATTCGCTCAGATTCAATCGAAACTCCGTGAATTGAACTGCGAGCTGCTCGGACTGAGCGTCGACAGCGTGACCGCGCACATCGCCTGGGTGCGGAACATCGAGGAAAAGCTCGGCCAGAAGATCGAATTCCCTGTTATCGCCGACCTCAACAAGGAAGTCGCCACCCTGTACGGCATGATCATGCCCGGCGAGAGCAAGACCGAGACCTCGCGCTGCGTATTTGTCATCGATGACAAGCAGATCATCCGCGCCATGATATACTACCCGCTCAGCACGGGCCGCAACATGGACGAGATGATCCGCGTCGTCCAGGCTCTCCAGACCACCGACAAGCACGGTGTTGCAACCCCGGCGAACTGGCGTCCCGGCGACAAGGTGATCATTCCGCCGCCCAAGACTCAGGAAATGGCCGAGGAACGTGTCAAGGAAAAGAATATCGAGTGCAAGGACTGGTATTTCTGCAAAAAACAACTATAGGCGGTGCATCATGGCATGTGTGAATCCCGATGGAACCCTGAGCGGTACGGCGAAGGCGCTGCTCGGCATCCTCGATAAGCCGCTCACGCCCGAGGAAATCTCCGCAAAGATGGGCGCTCCGCTCTTCAAGGTGAGAAGCAGCCTCCGTGAGATGGCAGGCGCCGGTTTCGTTGCCGAGAGCAACGGCGCTTATACGGTCACCGAAGCGGGCAGGGCGAAATTGTAAGGTTGGCGGAGCAGGCGGGAATACCGTGTCTGAACCGCTGATTACACTGATTGAATGATTGCCCTGATTGTTCGGGTAAATTCATGAATTTCCGCTCGTTTTCTATTTTCAACCCCCAATCCCCCTTGCCCGCCCGGCGGGTGAGGGGGAGTATCAATCCGTGCGCCGGAAACGGCTTCTCCTCACATCCATGAAAATTAAAAGACTAGGGAACACAATGGAAAACGGCGTGTTTCGGGCGTATGAAAAAACTTGTGAACAGTAAGGACAGGATGTCATGCTGAACTCGGTTCAGCATCTTTATTACTATCCTCACACGAATAACTCATAAAATAATAGTGAGAATACATATCTTCATGCCCGGCATTAAAATGCCGGTCTATTGCCGGGAAGTCCCTGACGGGACTCTTTGAACCACCGATATATTCGGGTGAGTGCCGGAGGCACTTTTCGGTAATAGCCCGGGGATTTATCCCCGGGAATCGTTTGTGAATTAATCGGGCTGACAATCCTCTACAAAAATTCCTTTTAATGCCTCTTTTTACAAACCTGCTTTTTTTCACCCAATTAATGTGTATATTGTTGGAAGACTGTTCATTCTCATTCCGACCAACAGAATAGGATGACTGGAGTAAATGGAATTATCGTTAAAACGGGAGGGTTGTGTCATGAAGTACGGCATCAAAATGTTCGCACAGGGAATTGTTCTGCTTTCGCTCGTCACCACAGCATCGGCTCAGAAGCCGCCAGCACAGCAGGAAGTGCTCGCTGCCATGAAAAGGGCAACCGGATTCATGGTTGACACGGTGTCCTGCCGCGGCGGTTATCTCTGGTATTATTCCGCCGACCTGTCCGAACGGTGGGGCGAGGCTCCCGCGCGTCCCAGCCAGATATGGACCCAGGCGGCGACACCGGATGTGGGGGAAATGTTCCTCCGGATGTACCGTGTTACCGGCGACGAATACTACCTCCGGTGCGCAGAAAAGGCGGCGGACGCCCTCATCTACGGCCAGCACCCGCTCGGCGGATGGCACTATGTCATCGACTTCGACAAACCCGGCCTCGACCAGTGGTACCGCGATGTGTTCTCGCAGTTCAAATGGGGAATGGAGGAATACCGCCACTACTACGGTAACTGCACGTACGACGACAACACGACGCAGGGATGCACGCGATTCCTCCTCAGGCTTTATGTGACGACACTCGACCCGGCTTACCGCGAGCCGCTTCTCAGGGCGCTCGACTTCATGCTCATCTCACAGTACCCGAACGGCGCATGGCCCCAGCGCTACCCGCTCCGGTACGAGTTCGTGCATGACGGTCTTGCCGATTACACCTCGTACTATACCCTCAATGACAACATGATGCGCGACATCCTCGATGTGCTCGTCGAGGCATGGGAGAAGCTGGGCAACGAGGAATACCTGGAAGCCGCGCTGAGGGGCGCCGATTTTCTCATCGCATCGCAGGGTCCCGAGGATCAGGCGGGCTGGGCGGAACAGTACGATCTGAACATGCAGCCCGCCTGGGCGCGCACCCACGAGCCCGCCGGGTACATGCCCCGTCAGACTGTCGAATGCATCCTTCAGCTCGAGCGCTTCTATCTCATGACCGGGGACAGACGGTATCTGGCGCCGGTGCCCCGCGCGATCGGATGGCTCGAAAAATCGACATTCAAAACCGACAGCAGCGGCCACAGCCTTCTTGCCCGTTACTACGAGCCGGGCACCAACAAGCCGGTGTACCAGTACAAGACCGACAAGGTCAACGAACTCGGATACGGTATCTTCCGGTATGACAGCGACCCGAACGGCGTTGAGGGGAACTGGATATTCACGACGGTGGATGTTGCGGGTCTCAAAAAAGGTTACGAGCGTGTGAGCGCCCTCTCGCCCGAACAGGCGAAGGCTCGATACAGTGCGGAAAAGACCGCCGAACCGCGTGTCCCGAAAACCGACCCGGCCGCTGTCCGCACACTCATCGAATCGCTCGACAGCCGTGGCGCCTGGATCGGGGAATTCAGCGTCTATGACATGACCATCACCATGTCTTCCGAAACCCCGGTCAAGACTATCAAGGGAATTGCCTTGTCCTCGTTCATGCAGAATATGAATATGCTTGCGGATTATATCGAGACAGGCACAAGGCACAAGGCAGAAGGCACAAGGGGAAAAGATTAGAAACAGGCAGAAGGCAGAAGGCACAAGGCACAAGGCACAAGGGGAAAAGATTAAAAAAAACAGGCAGAAGGCAGAAGGGGAGAGACAAAGACGGGAATAGAAGCAGGCATAAGGGGGGGAAGCATAGAAAGATATAAAGCTTTAAAAAATGGCTTAAGGCACTGGGGGAAAAGGAGTTCCCGATGAAAGACTTGGGGAAGACGGGTGATGATGCAGGTTTCTTTCCCTTTATCCCTTAGCGCCTCAGTCCCTGTCTCTAATCTTTTCCCCTTATGCCTTGTTACTTATGCCTGTCCCTAATCTTTTCCCTTATGCCTTATGCCTGTCTTTAACTTATTTCTGGCCTTTCATTTCCTTCATCATGTTGATGGAGCCTTCTGTCATATCCATGATCTGTGCTCCCTCCGGCGGTGTGAACACAAAGATGGCGGGATCGATGGCAACATTTATTTTTACGTTCGTGTAGGTCTGGCTCATCATCTCCTTGTCGTCTTCGCCGATCATGACCATTTTCCGTACAAGACCGTCCTCAACACCCACCCAGCTCTCGATTTTCGAGATTTTAACAGGCATCTTTTCCATGTTTTTCATCTGGGGATTTCCCCGGAACACATATACATCCTTCCCGCCAACCTTGTCCTTGCGGACAAAGGTAATGCTTGCCCGATCGAAGGATTTGAAGGGTTCTGCAACATCGCCGGCGGCCTTATCGCTCGCCGCATCTTCACCTACTGCGGCGGTAACCTTTTCCAGGTCGATTTTTGCCACCATTTTCATCGCCGGCTGGCTGGTCCAGAGCATTTTTCCGTCGGACACGATGATCTGTTTCATCTTCATGGTGCCCATGTCCATATCGTTCTCGATACGGCTCAGACGGGGCTTTTTGAAATAACAGATGCCCGTTGAAACCATCTTCTGGCCCATCATATCAATCGTCATGGCCATGTCCGCCTGGTAACTGGTAATCGTCTTTGCTTTGGCTTCGAGGGCGGCGATGCGCTGTTCAACAGTGTCTTCCGCCTGCAGGATGCCGATTCCCGAACATGCTGTCAATACTCCGATGAGGATGCCTGTCCACACCATTTTCTTAACCATAGTCAGAGTCATATATCTCTCCCGTCGTTTTCACCACCGGCGCGTACACGATAGTGAGGTTCCGACCGTATCAGGGTCAGAGCACATTGTTTGTCATGCCGGCCGGTAAGGAATGTAGTCTTCGCGCACCGGCGAAAAAACCTCCACAGCAACCGAATCCTCGATTATCTCAGCGCCATGTTCGACCGAACCGTGAATACACCATCCGTCTCCCGGTTCGACATCGAATATTTCGCCGCCTATCGAAAGCCGTATGTGTCCGGATACCAAGTACCCTGTCTGCTCGTACGGATGGCTGTGCAAGGGCAGGGCGCTCCCTTTTCCGAGACGGAATTCCACCATGAGCGTCTTTTCGCCGTACACGAGCGTCTTGAGTCCGATACCCGGAAGCACCGGTGTATAGCCGCTTTTATCATGCCGGTTAAACATAAAAATTATCTCCTTATATTAAGTATGTACAGTTTATCGATGCGGTTTATTCATGTCAAGTCAATTTTTTTATATTCTTAGCATATACTGAAGAGAAAGGCACAAGGCACAAGGCACAAGGCACAAAGGGGAAAAGCATTGAAAAGCCGTTCCATTACCCTAAAAGTTCTCTTTGTCCCTTATGCCTTGTGCCTGTCTTTAACTAAGCCGTTCCCTGAGGAGATCGAGCTGACGTTTGAGGCGGGGGGGCAGGTGGTCGCCGAACTGGCCGAAGAAACCATTAATTTCGGGAATCTCGGCTTTGAGCGCCGCGGTATCGACCCGCAGGAGTTCCCCGACATCTTCGGCAGGGATGGAGAGACCGTTCAGATCGAGGTCGCCCGGTTCGGGCAGAAGGCCGAGCGCCGATTCACGGGCGCCGACCGATCCTTCAACACGCTGGCACATCCATTTAAGCACACGGCTGTTGTCGCCGAAGCCGGGCCACAGCCACTTGCCGTCCGAGCTTTTCCGGAACCAGTTGACATAGAAGATGCGCGGGGCTTTTGTTCCGAGACGGTCACCCATTTCGAGCCAGTGATGGAAGTAGTCGCCCATGTTGTAGCCACAGAAGGGGCGCATGGCGAAGGGGTCGCGGCGGAGGTTACCCACCGCGCCGATGTTTGCGGCAGTCGTCTCCGAAGCCGCAGTGGCGCCCATGAAAACCCCGTGATCCCAGTTAAATGCTTCGTGGACAAGGGGAATGACCGTAGCGCGCCGTCCCCCGAAAATGAAGATGTCAATCGGAACGCCTTCCGGTTTTTCCCAGTCGGGGCAGATGACCGGGCACTGGGCTGCGGGAGCGGTGAACCGCGCGTTAGGGTGTGCCGCGGCCTCACGGCTGTCCGGTGTCCAGTTGCGGCCCTTCCAGTCGATGGCGTGTTCAGGCATGGGACCGTCGATCCCTTCCCACCACACATTGCTGTCATCGGTCAGGGCGCAGTTTGTGAAGATGACGTTTTCCTTGAGCGTCTCCATGGCCATCGGATTGGAATCGTATGATGTGCCGGGTGCGACGCCGAAAAATCCCGCCTCCGGATTGATTGCATAGAGCCTGCCATCCGGGCCGATTCTCATCCATGCGATATCGTCGCCGATACACTCGCACTTCCAGCCCGGGATGGTCGGCTGCATCATCGCCAGGTTCGTCTTGCCGCAGGCGGATGGGAATGCGGCCGCGATGTGGAAAACACGCCCTTTCGGATTCGTGAGGCGGAGGATGAGCATGTGCTCGGCCATCCATCCCTCGCGCCGCGCCATCGCCGAGGCGATACGGAGCGACAGGCACTTCTTGCCGAGGAGCGCGTTCCCGCCGTAGCCGGAACCGAACGACCAGATGAGATTCTCTTCGGGGAAATGGCTGATATACTTCTTCTCCATCGGCGCGCAGGGCCACGGGACATCCTTTTCGCCGGGAGCGAGCGGCGCTCCGATCGAGTGCATGCAGGGAATGAAATCGCCGTCGCTGCCGAGCGCCTCGATAACTTTCACCCCCACACGGGTCATGATGTGCATATTGCAGACAACATATGCGCTGTCGGTTATCTCGATCCCGATCTTCATGTGTGGAGAGCCGATCGGCCCCATGGAAAACGGAATGATGTACATGGTGCGGCCCTTCATACACCCCTTATAGAGATTCGTCATCGTTTTCTTGAGCTCGACGGGGTCGATCCAGTTGTTCGACGGCCCGGCGCTTTCCTTTTCGGGAGTGCTGATATAGGTTCTGTCCTCGACACGGGCGACATCGCTCGGATCGGAGCGGAAAAGAAAGCTGTTCGGGCGTTTTTCCAGGGCAGTGGCATTACCCCTTTCGACCATGTGTTTCATGAGACGGTCGTATTCTTCTTCTGACCCGTCGCACCAGTAAACTTCATCGGGCAGACAGAGGGCAGCAGCTTCTTTCACCCATTTGTTGAGACGTTCGTTTTTACATGTATACTTCATGAGAATGTCCTCCGTGTTTCAAGGGCAGAATTGTAGTCGTTGCTTATATGTAAAAGCTTTTAATTATACATTCTGTATCTCGTTGTGTCAAGCCATTTTCGAATAGGTCAAAAGCAAGGCAGAAGGCACAAGGCAGAAGGCATAAGGGAAAAGATTGAAAACCGGCATAAAAAAGGCCGTGCCGAGGAACAGAGAAATGAGGTCTGAACCACTGATTACACTGATTGAAGGATTGCGCTGACTGGACAGACAGGAATTGCATGCGCATTCTTTTCTCCGACAGTTAGCCCGGCCTATTCATACATTTAATAGAACGCGGATTTTATTCTTTATTTATATCTTTTTGAGCGTAAAGTTTAATAATTGCTAAGGATAGTACAAATAATATGTTATATAAATTTATGTCTTCGTGGTTAAGTATTTTCAGACATAACTGACGGTTAAATACTGAGCACCTTTTGTTTGCAGTAGGACATGATAGTGCTCCTACTAATTACGGGAACTCACCCCGCGTATAACACTTTGATAATACAGATGTTGGTGGCGCCTCCCCTCTCTTGAGGCAAGAGAGGGGATTG